>DATDQL010000305.1:0-4271 GCA_035292305.1 Thermoplasmatota archaeon | reverse complement strand
TCATGACGCCCGCGTCCGCGCTGCGCGCGGCGTATGCGAGCGTCGGCGTCGGCACGAGGCCCGCGTCCACGACCTCGGCTCCGGCGGCCATGCACCCCTCGATCATCGCCTGCGCGAGCGAGGGAGATGACACGCGCGCGTCGCGGCCGACCGCGACGCGGCGGGACCGCTCCGCGATCGCGGCGCCGACGCGGAAGGCGAGGTCCTCGGTGACCTCGGTGCCGTAGCGTCCACGGATGCCGGACGAGCCGAAGCGGGCCACGGGGCGCGGATGGGTCGGGCGGCCTTGAAGGCTTGCTGCGCGCGTGGCCACGGTCCGCTGCGCCCCGCCAAGCTCACACGGAGGAACGGAGGAACGAAGGATCGGAGGCTCCGTTCCTCCGAGCCTCCGTTCCTCCGTGTGCATCTGGCGGGTGGCAACCGGCTGCGCGTCTCGGATGAGCCTAACTGCCCGCCCGGCGCGCCCGCCACCTCGGCACGCCGAGGCGCCACGCGACCGCGCCGCCTGTCACAAGGAGCGCCACGAGAACGAACGTCAGCGCCGTGATCGGCACGCGCAGGGCGACGTTCAGCACGAGCACGATCGCGGGCACGACCGTGAACGCGAGGACGACCGCGAGCGCGGCGGCCTTGACGCGGTCGAGGTCCGGGAGGAGCGCCCACACGAGCGCCACGCCGGGGGCGAGGAGAAGGGCGGCGCCGAGGACGGCGCGGAGGAACTCGACGAGGCCCAAGCGTCCGCGCATCGCCGTCGCCCGCCTATATCCCTTCCTCACGCACCGGTTCGAAGGGCTGATGGCCTCCCGACGCGGTGCGCGCCGCGTGCGCGTTCCGGACCGGAGGACGATGTTGCGGGCCGCGCGCGTTTCCGCGGTCCTGCTCTTCGTCATGGCGTTCGCGTACTGGCCGCACCTCGACGCCGAGGACGAGATCCGACCGCGCGAGGAGGTCGTCTGGTGGGAGATGACGAAGGCGTACGTCGATCTTTGGACCGGGGACCTCCCGGGCTACCGGTACCCGCTCCACTACGACGAGTTCGTGCATTGGTCCGAGGCAGCGGGCATCCAACGCCGGGACGGGCTCGACGAGGGCCTGTCGCTTCGCGGCCTCGTGCACGAGCGCGGCTTCCACGTCGCGCTCGCGGGGTTCCAGGACGTGACGGGCATCCCGTGGCTCCGCATCCTCCAGTTCGGCCCCGCCCTCGCCGCCGGATTCACCGCGTTCGCGGTGTACGCGATGCTGCGCGGGCATCCGGCAGCGCTGCCGGCCGCGGCGCTGACAGCGATCATGCCGACAACACCGCGCTTCCTCGGCCCGTCGTTCCTCGTCCCTGTCGCCGTCGCTCTCGCGTGGGTCGCGGTCGCGGTCATGCTCGCGACCGCGCGCGGGCCGCGTCGCGTGCGCCTCGGCCTCCTCGCCGTCGTCGTCGCGTGGACGTTCTTCCTCCACTTCATCATCGGGTTCGTCTCCATCCTCGTCCTCGTCGGCCTCCTCGGCGCCAAGGGGCTGCGCGGCGAGACCGCGGGCATCCGCGCGGTCCTCGTCGCGGCCGTGCCGTTCGCCGTGTTCGCGCTCGTCTTCTTCGGCGACGTCGTCCACGAGTTCTCGCGCGGCGCGGACCGCTCGCGGCTCCTCGCGTTCACACCCCGCGTCTTCAACAACTTCGGCGTCCGCACGATGTACTTCTGGACCGGCGCCGCGACATGGATCGTCCTCACGAGGAAGCCGAAGGCCGAGAACGACGTCCCGCTCGCGTTCACCTTCGCGGGCGCCGCGATGCTCGCCCTCATCGCGTGGTCGCTCGCCACCGAGACCGGGCTCTACATCCTCTACGACCGCTGGCACGTGCCGTTCTTCTTCGCGGCCGTCATCACGGTCGGCGCGGGCGTCGCGGCGACCGCCGGCTGGGCCGCGGCCCGCCTCGCGCGGCTCCTGAAGGGCCCGCAGTGGGAGCCGCGCCTGCGCGAGGTCCGTCCGGCCTTCGCGTTCGGTCTCGCCGCGTTCCTCGTCCTTTCGGCGGCGCCGTTCCTCGCGACGGAGCCGTACTACGAGGTCCTGCAGGACGCGGACTGGGCGGCGATCTCCTGGATCGGGGAGAACCTCGGCCCGGAGTACCACACGGTCCTGTCGAAGCGCCTCGCGGGCCCGGCCGTGACCGCGGTCTCCGGCAAGTGCGTGTACCGCTTCGACTCGCCGCTGTACGCGTCGTACTTCGCGACGCCGGCGGAGAACCGTTCCGCGTTCCTGCTCAACCGCGGGATCACCGTCGTCGTCCGCACGGTCGTCCCGACCGGCGACGCGTTCCACGAGGTGGCGCCGGACGTGTGGGCCGTGGACCATGCGACCGCGCTCCGGCTCGTGCCGGCGACGGACGAGAGGACGTGCTGAGGCCGCCCGTCAAGCCTTCGGCGTGTCGAACACGAGCGTCGAGAACCGCTTCCGCAGCATGCGTTGCGCCGCCGCCGTGTCGCCGACCTCGACGATGGGCGCGACCTCGGCGAGGAGCGCCGTCGCGTCACCGAGCGGAGGCGCCTCCGCGCGCGCGATGCGCGGGTGGCGCGTCGGACCGAGCTGCTCCTCCGGGTAGTGCAGGATCTCCGTGAGCTTCTCGCCCGGCCGCAGGCCCGTGAAGACGATCGGGATGTCCTTGTCGGGCTCCATCCCGTTGAGGCGGACGAACTCGCGCGCCACGTCGAGGATGCGCACCGGCTTCCCCATGTCGAGGACGAACACGTCGCGACCCTTCGCCATCGCTGCCGCGTGCAGCACGAGCAGGACGGCCTCGGACGTCATCATGAAGTAGCGCTCGATGTCCGGGTGCGTGACCGTGATGGGGCCGCCTCGGCGCAACTGGCGCTCGAACGTCGGGATGACCGAGCCGCGCGAGCCGATGACGTTGCCGAACCGCACCGCGGCGCACGCCATGCCTGGCGGCGGCTCGCGGCCGAACGTGACGACCTCGGCGAGGCGCTTCGTCGCGCCCATCACGCTCGAGGGCTCGACGGCCTTGTCCGTGGAGACGAGGACGAACTCCTTGACGCCGCTCGCGGCCGCTCCTTCGAGGACGTTCGACGTGCCGATGACGTTCGTGTGGAGCGCGGCGACCGGCCATCGCTCCATCATGGGCACGTGCTTGTAGGCGGCGGCGTGGAAGACGATCCCGGGTCGGGAGGTGCGGAAGAAGCGCTCGACCTCGCCCCGGTCGCGGACGTCCACGAGGGCCTCCTCGACAGGGACGTCCGCGCGGATCGCGCGCAACTCTTCGCCGAGATCGTGCAGGCGCGTCTCGTCGACGTCGAGAGGGAAGAGCTTCGCGGGGCCGAGCCGGAGGATCTGCCGGCACAGCTCGGAGCCGATGGTGCCGGCGCCGCCTGTGACGACGACGCGGCGTCCGCGCACGACGCGGTCGAGGTCCTCGTGGATGACCTCGACGGTGTCGCGCCCGAGCAGGTCCTCAAGGCGCACCTCGCGAGTCATCTTCCAGCTCGCGCGGCCGTCGACGACCTCGCGCAGCGGTGGCACGATGCGGATGTTCTTGACGCCGGCGGCGCGGCACCGCTGCACGACGTCGCGGATGAACGGGCCCGACGCGGCGGGGACGCAGAGAACGACGGTCCCGACGCCGAGCCTGCGGACGTGCATCTCGAGCTCGCCGACGGGCCCGATGACCTTGACGCCATGGATCGTCGTGCCGCGCGCGAGCGGGTCGTCGTCGAGGAAGCCGACGACCGCGAGGGTGCCGGCGCCCGCGTGGATGCTGCGCAGCACCTGGGCGCCGGTGTCGCCGCCGCCCACGAGGAGGGCGCGGTCGGAGGCGCCGTTGCCACGCGGGCGGCGGAAGGCCATGTACGCGCGTTTCGAGAGGCGGAACGAGGCGATCGCCAGGAAGGTGAGCGGTGCCTGGATGATGGCGACGCTGCGCGGGAAGCTGAAGTCCTCGCGCGTCGCCTGGAGGAACTGGACGCCCGAGCCGAGGACGAAGCTCGCGACGAGGACGGCGAGCGCGATGCGGGCGATCTCGCCGAGGCCGACGAAGGACCACGAGACGCTGTACGCGCCGAACACGCGGAGGAACAGGAGCGTGGCGGGCACCGCGAGGAGCAGCGCGACGCGCAGCGACGCCAGGTCCTCGGCGGGGACGGCACCGTCGTAGCGCAGGGCGAGCCCGGCCCAGACGCCGGCGACGACGAGCATCGCGTCGCCCACGACGAAGAACGCGAGCCGCGCGGCGCGGCGGGCGCGCGTGGCAGCGGACGCGTCCTCGCTCGGGC
>DATDQL010000304.1:0-5329 GCA_035292305.1 Thermoplasmatota archaeon | reverse complement strand
CGGAGGAGCGCGGCCTCGAACTCGGGCGTCGTTCCCGGGCACGGGATCGGGAGCTTGACGTCGATGACCTGGAACGTCCTCGTCGTCGTGTTCGTGTTCCCGAGCGTGTCGTTCACCCGGATCTTCACGGTGTGCGGGCCGGGCTCGAACCACGTGCGGTTGTTCGCGTAGTCCCACTCCGCCGGCTTCAGCTTCAGGACCTCGAGGTAGCCGGAGGGCGAACGCACCTCGATGAGCGCGGCGTCGATGCCGCGTGGGTCGGTGAAGTTCATCGTGATGTTCGCGTAGCCGCCCTGCGGCACGGTCTCGGGGAACTTCACGACCTTCATCCTCGGGGGCTGGTCGTCGACGAAGAGCACGGGGCGCTTGTTCGTCATGTTCAGCCACGCCATGTGGCCGTCGACGTCGCGCATCGTGACGTTCACGTAGTACTTCCCGTCCGGGAGGTCGAACGACTTCGTCGTCCAGAACCACGCGCGCTCGCCGTCGCTCTTCTTCACGTCGAACGTGCGGTTGTACGCGCGCTTCGCGAACTCCTCGCGCAGGTACAGGATGCCGGACTCGTTGCGGATCTCGTAGCTCGCGCGCTCGATGCGGCCGAGGTTGTCCTCGCCTTCGACGCTCAGGTTCCACGCGACGTGGCCGGGCACGTAGTAGGGCTGGTCGAACGAGCGGTTGTGGTCGTACGTCTGCCCCTTGCGGGAAGCGTTGTAGTGGAACTTCAAGTGGTGCGGAGTCGCGGGGTTGCGCTCCAGGAACACCTTCAGGACGGGCCAGCAGGCGGTCGGCAAGGACGAGCCGCGGTAGGTCCCGGCCGTGTGGGCGCCATTAGGCTCGTCGGGGATGCCGTCGTTGCCGCACGTCGCCAGCGGGTTGCCTTGGTCGTCGCGCGCGGCGCTCGAGTAGAACGACCACTTGCACGCGACCGTCTGCGTGCACACGCCCGCGCCCTCGTCCTTGATGACCCACCCGTTCGAGTGCGTGCCCCAGCCTCGTAGAGCGTACTCGACGGAGGGCGTCGGGAAGAAGCTCACCGGGTTCGGGACGTTCGCGAACGAGTTGACCTGGTTCGTGTCCGTCGAGCCGTCGTAGCTCGAGATCGGCGCGTTCGTGCCGTTGTACACGGGCGGCGGGAAGTTCGCCCACGTCGCCGAGTCCTCGTCCCACGGGATGACGATGTTGCGGAGCGTGAGCTGCCGGCTGACGGAGGGCTTGTTCGCGACCGGCGTGTAGAAGTTCGGGTCGAGCCAGAGCGTGAGCGACGCGTTCAGGACCGTGAGGTTGCGCGGCAGGTCCTCGCGGATGTGGAACTTGAGCGCCACGAGGCAGTCCGCGAACGACCCGCCCGCGGGCACGGACGTGTTGAGGTGCGCCAGCATGACGGAGTTCTTCGACTCCGCCCCTTGGCACACGCTCGTGTCGTACCCCTCGTGCGAGTGGCCGCCGATGGGGACCTCCTCGGAAGGCTCGAGGAGGCACACGAGCCCCGGCGAGTGCCCGATGTCGTTGAAAGGGTCGTCGGCACCCTCGTCCCAGAAGTCGATGGGCTCGCAGAGCGGGTCGCCCGCCTTCCAGCTCGCCGGGAGGGCGTTCCCCTGCGAGGCGACGTGCGTCGTCCACGCGACCAGGGTCGCGAGGAGGACGACGAAAAGGAGCGCGAGGGTCCGAGGGCGCAGGACGGCAACCTCCGGTGGGACGCCGGAGTCCGGCCGAACCTGATGGCCGGTCTTAAGTCTTGCGACGCAGGAGGAGCGCGACCCCTCCGACGAGCGCGAACGCGACGAGCGTCGCCGCGACGGCCGCGACCGCGAAGCCGCGAGGCGGCTCGGGCTCGGGCGGGGGGCTCGCGACCACGGGGTCGAGGAACCCGACCTGCGTGTCCACGGAGCCGAGGAGCACGGCGGCGTCGCGCGCGTCCACCGCCTCGTTGCGGAGCCCCTCGGCACGGTGGCGCGCGAACTGCGCGAGCGCGTCCCCGGGGAGGATGCCCTCGAAGCCGAGCGCGAGCGCGTGGTCGAGCGCCTCGGCGGCGCGCGTGACGCGGGACTGGAGGAGCGCCTCCATCCGCGAGTCGGGCCCGGCGTCGTCGGGCATGGAGAAGAGGAGCCGGTCGTGCTCCGCCGCCTGACGGTAGCGCAGGAACGCGGCCGCCATCCCGGGGTAGGACGCGTTCGCGGACTCGCGGAGCGCGTCCGCAAGGGCGTCGGCCGATTCGTCCCCGAGCGCCTTCGCGGTGGCGAACGCGGTCGCGGCGAGCGCCGAGCGCGCGTCGCGTGCGGCCGCGTCGACGCGCGGGCCGAGCGTGTCCGAGGCCTCCGCCGCGCCCGCCATCTCGATCGCCATGCGCGCGTCGTGGCGCGGGCTGTGCGCGGAGCGGAACATCTCGGTGAGCAGCCGTTGGTACGCGGCCGAGTCCGGGTCGTACGAGCGGAGGCCGACGACTCGCGCGCGCGCGTCGGCGTACTTCCTGAACTGCAGCTCCGCGTCGTCGAGGATGTACTCCGCGACGAGGGCCGCCTCGAGGCCTCGCGCGCCTTCGAGGGCTCCCCAGCGCTCCCGCAGGTCCGCTCGCGCGGCCTCGATCCCGGCGACGGACTCGTTCGCGGCGCGGTCGGAGGCGGAGAGGAAGCGCGCGCACGACGAGTTCGCGACGCAGCCGCTCTTCCCGTCCGTGCGGAAATCGATGCCATGGAACGCCTCGCGCGAGACGTTCGCGTACTCGCCGGTCGCGAGGAAGTACGCGTGGAGCGGTCCGATCGGGAGGATCTCGCCGTACTGGCCGGCGAGCGTCACGACGCGCAAGGCGGAGGCGACCTCCGTCGGCGTCGTGCCCCCCGACGCCTCGCGGATGAGGATCGTGGTCGCGTTCGCTCGGTCGAGCCACGCGTGCTCGAGGTCCGCGACGGGATGCGGACCCGCGGCCGCCTCCGCGGTCGTCGCTTCCTTCGCGGAGGTGGGGACGGCGGCCAGAAGGAGGATGACGACGAAGGTCCCCGCGCGGTGCACGCGCCGCGCAAGGGATTCGCGGACTTCACGTTTGCGGACGCGCATGGCGCCCGCCGGACGACCCGCAAACCGTTATATCCTGAGAACACGCCTGCGGCCCCCGGTCCTCCATGCGTTTCCCGCTCGGGGTCCTCGCCGTCAGCCTCCTGCTCGCGATCGTCGGACTCCCCCCACCGCTCGCCGAAGCCGCCGTGTCCACGCCGGTGTCGTTCTCGATCGAGCCCGTGAAGCACTGGACGAACGGGCTCCAGACGACGCTGCGCGAGGTCAACTGGCACCCAAGCGGCGAGTACGCCCTCATCGCCGGCGGCACGCGCGGTCCCTCGACCGACCCGACCGCAGGATGGAGCCTGCTCCTCAAGTACGAGAACTCGACCGGCAAGATCACGGAGATCTTCAACCAGAGCGGCGTGATGTTCTTCTCCGTCCGCTTCCACCCGGGCGGCGGCCACGCGCTCGTCATCGGCGAGAAGGACGCGATCTACCGCTACGACGACGCGACGGGCAAAATGGAGAACCTCTGGACCGAGTTCCAGTCCCAGTACCTCCTGAACAACCCGACCGAGACGAAGCCGCCGATCTTCCTCGCGCGCGGCCTCGCGTACCGCCCCGACGGCGCGTTCGCGGTCGTCACGGGCGGCGCGATGCTCGCGTACGAAGACGGCAAGGGGTTCAGTGTCCTCGATTCGGGCAACATGAAGTACTACAAGGCCGTCGCGTTCGCGCCGGACTCGAGCTACGGCATCGTGGAAGGCGGCGACACGGACGAGGAGGGCCACGCCCGCATCGGCCAGCTCTGGTTCCTCGGCATGACGAAGGAGCGCTGCGCCCGCTACCTCAAGGTGCCGCAGGCCTCGTGCCTCCTGAAGTTCGGCCTTCCGTACGGCCTCTTCGAGCCGAACCGCGCCGACCCCTCGGACATCACCTTCCACCCGATCGTCAACGCGTCCTTCGTCTACGGGTACGACGACACGCACGGCACCATCCTGCGCCTGCGCGACAACGGCACGGACTACGTGCCGGAGTGGATGCAGGCCCACCACAAGAGCGGCAAGTACACGGACATGGAGTTCCGCCCGCACGGCTCCCGCGCGCTCGTGACCGCGCTTGGCAACCCGCAGCTCATGGAGTTCGACGGCCTCAGCATCCGCGGGCTCATGAACCACACGACGTGCTTCGAGGTCCACGGCCGCCCGTGCGGCGAGCTCGAGTCCGTCGCATGGCACCCGAGCGGCTCGTACGCGCTCGCCGTCGGCCTGTACGCGGCGTGGTACAAGATCACGCCCACGCCCGACCCGGAGCTCGAGGTCACGGAGCCCACCCCCGCGCAGACCATCGTGGACGAGGGCGCGACGACGGTCACGGTCGCAGGGAAGGCTCTCGCGACGGAGTTCGGCGCGAGGATCAGGCGCGTCAGCGTCTCGATCGACGACGGAGCGTGGAACGACGGGAACGTCACGCGGTTCAACCCGACGCAGTTCTGGTACCGGTGGAACGTGTCGGCCGTCCCCATCGGCGAGCACATCGTGCGCGTGCAGGCCGAGGACGACCGCGGGCACGTCTCGTCCATCGTGAGCATCACCGTCTACGTGCAGCTCCCGCCCCCGCCTCTCCCCGCCCCCGTGCTCGCGGAGACGAACCTCACGAGCCGCCTCGGGGACTTCTCGTTCTCCTGGGAGCCGGTCCCGGGAGCGCTCGAGTACATCGTGCAGGACAGCCTCGAGGCGGACTTCGCCGCGAAGGTCACGTGGCCACTGGACCAGCCGCTCTTCGAGTCCTTCACGCGGCCGAAGGGCGTGTACTACTTCCGCGTCCGCGCCGAGGGCGCGCCGCGCGACCCGTCCGAGTGGTCGCCGACGCTCATCGTGAACGTGACGGAGGGGCGCCAGCCGCGCAACACGACGGGCCCGCCGCTCGACGACGACCGACCCTCCGGGGGCGACGACGTGCTCGCGGGCAACCTCACGGACCCCGCGAACGGCTCGGACGACCCGCCGCCGGACACGGACACGCCTCCCGTCGACGACGGCGGGGACGACGGCCCGGACACGCCGCCCGCGACGGACGGCACGCCCGTGCCGTGGGCGCTCGCGTTGCTCGCCGGCGCGCTTGCGGCGCTCGCGGTGCGCCGAAGACGCTGAGGGGACGCACTCCCTCACGGCGTCCCCGGCGATGCACCGCGGCCGCACCCCCTCGAGGAGAGGCCCGCGCACGAGGCCGCGGGGGCCCGGCGGAGACCGCGTGGTCGTGTGCCGTCCTGTGCCAGCCGCTTGAGGGCCACGAAGAACACGAGACGTCACGAACTTCACGAATCCTCCCGCGG
>DATDQL010000303.1:0-6007 GCA_035292305.1 Thermoplasmatota archaeon | reverse complement strand
AGCGAGGCGTCCCACGCCGCGGCGGAGAGGAAGACGTCTTCCGCGTCGCGGGCGGAGACGTGCACGCTCGTCACCGTCGTCGACTCGGCGCCGGACGCGACGACGAGGCCGAGCATGCCGGTGCCTTGCGTCGGGAGCGGGTCTGGCACGGAGAGGAGGACGCGGCGCGGCGTGTCCGCGTCCGGCGCTGTCGGGTACGTGACGACGAGTTCCTGGTACCCGCGCGGGCCTCCGGAGAACGTGACGGGGAAGACATCGTACGAGCGGGAGGGGGTGGTGGGAGGGATGAGGGTGAAGCGGAGGTCGCGTTCCGTATCCTCGCTCGTCACGGCGGCATCACGACTGGCCGTCATCGTGAAAGGCCCCTCGGTCCCTGCCGTAAGGGGTGTCCAAGTCCACCCTGCTGCGTCAAGGCGATAGGCGTACTGCCAACCCGTCGGGACACGCCATGTGATTGTTCCGCTCGGGGGCGGGTCCGCTTGGAGGCTGAACGCGAGCGTAACCGCGCCGGCGGCGATCTCCGGCGGTAGGAGCTCCTTCGTGAGACGTCCATCGAAGAACGACAGGTTCGCGTCCCCGCGCCCGGTCGCCCGGAGGCTCGTCCTCGCGTACTCGTGGAGGTCCCCGTCGAGGACGGTCACCTCGGCGTCGAGCGCGAGGGCACTCCGCCGCGCGTGGCCACGGTCCATCCCGACGGCGGCGACGGGGAGGTCGGCTCCGACGGCGACATGGTCGAGCAGCGGTCGCGTGAAGGCGTACTCGAAGTCGAGGAACGTCATCGAGCTCGCTTCCGCGACGGTCCCGCGCATCGCGCGGTCGATGTCGTCCGCGTAGACGACGTGGCACGTCCCGACGCGGCAGATCATGAGGTTGCTTCGCGCGCCCGGCGGGAGCTTCGCCTCCACCCATCGCTCGGCTGCCGATCCGTCGGCGTCGGACAGGAGCGCCGGCAGCAGCGGTCCGCGCTCGAATCGGTCGATAAGCTCGTCGGGGAGGAGGATGAACCCGCGGTTCACGTCCGTCTCCTTCATCGTGAGGAGGATCTGGCGCGCCATGTCGTGGAACTCCTGCCACACGACCGGGTCCGCGTCCGGGTTCTCCACGCCGTGGCGCTGCGGGTCCTCGCTGATGTACAGGAACGCGCCGAAGACGATGAGTGCGCCCACGATCGCCTCCATGAGGTAGACGACGCCCGCGTACCCGGCGTCGTGCCGCCGAAGGTGGACGCGACCGTGACCCCTGCGGCGCACGGAGGGCCTCTCGCGCGGGGGAACATCAGACTGAGCGGTCTTCCCGAAACACCTCTATGACGAGCCACCTGATTGGACGGGAAAAGGTTCGCTAGGCGCAACGTCCCTTGGAGGGCCCGCTACTTACTGGTCGATGCCGTCCCCGGCGTCGACCGCTCCGCCGCCGACTTGATTCGTCCACGCGGCGTTGTCGGCGCCGATGTGTTGATAGAGATCGAGATCTGCGCCGAAATCTCGAAAATGCGCTTGGCCACCGAGACTGCTCAATCCCCGCGCGCGCGTGCCAGAGCTGTTGTACTGGTCGGCACCATCGGCATCTCGCATGACTGCGGCGCCGCGAAGCCCCGTCGCGGCTTGGCCGTCGGATTGGACGCGGTAGGTGTCATCGCCGGATTCCTCAAGGAATACAGAGATTCCGTTCAACGCGGCCCCTTGCGCGTTGAATGTGGCCCAATAATGGTCGTCGCCGAGCGCGTCGCGGAAGAGCGAGACTCCTGTCTGAGTCCCGCCTTGACAGTCGCTGTTGCAGGTGTAGGAATCGTTCCCCGAGTCATCCAGCATCACACCGACGCCAGTCGCTGACCCGCCTTGTGCGAACCCGACTCCGAGTCCAGAGGGAACGTACATGTCGTTCCCGTCGAGGTCCCAGGCGAGCGCCACCGGACGGACAACCCAGGTGAACGGGTCGAAGAAAAACTCCGGGCAGAACCCGCATGCCCCTCCCGCGTTGTTGGCCCACTCGTCGTCTCCGCCGGCGTCCACGAGCAGCCAATGGTCCTGCGTGTGCACGTCCGCGTCCAGCGAGCCGACGCCGACGATGCCGAGGGGGTCGCTCGTCGTCGTCGCGGGCCATGCCTCAGGGGGCAGCGCGAGGAGCTGCGGCCTCGCGGCGTCGGTCACGTCGAGGAGCAGGAGCGCCGCGGCCACGTGGTCCCCGCGCGTGCTCGCTGAGACGGCGGCGGCCATCGAATCGACGAGCGGGACGAGCGCGGTCTCGAGGCGGTCGTCGAGGGCGGTGGACTGCGCGCGCAGCGCGGCGACGTCGTACGAGGCCGTGCGGAGGCCGCCGGCCGCGTAGAGGCCGAGAATCGCGGCGGTCCAGTCCGCGCTCGCGGGCACGTCGCGGCCGGGGATGGGCAGCGGAGCGAAGGCGTCGCCGCGCTGCACGGCCAGGACGACGAGGAGGTCCTGCGCGGTGGCGGTCGGGTCGTCGAAGAGCCACGAGCCGCCGAGCACGGCCTCTGCTGCGGGCAGTGCAGCGGCGGCGAGAAGCGCCGCGGTGACTGTGAGCGTGAGGGTCGTGCGGCCTCCGCGCAATGCCTTCCCCGCTGGGGAGGAGGTCGGACGGGTCATGAAGATTTGGTGGGGAAGGGTGACCGCGTCGTCCTTCGAAACCCGCGGAAAAGGGCGAGCTTGGGCAGGCGACACGCTCCAAGTCCGACGACTTGGTGCCCTTCGTTCCCTTCGTGCCTTCGCGGCCTCAGACGAGGTTGCGCACCTTGCTCATCGCGAAGCCGACGCCCTTGTGGAGCGAGACCTCGAACACGGGGATCTGCTCGCCGTCGAGGACGGGCGCGAGACCGCGGAGCTTCTTGATCATGAGGATGCGGCGCCGCGTGGGGCCGCCGTCGCGCCAGCGGAACGAGAGGAAACCGTCCGCGGCCTCCGCGAGAGAGCACTCGACCTGCGGGGGGAGCGTGCCGGGGGCGTGGAGGAGGAGGACGAGGCTCGCGGTCTCGGACGCGATGTTGCCGAGGTTCTGCATGAGCATGGCGAGGTCCTTGCCAGCCTCGAAGCGCGCGAGGGCGGAGGCGGACTCGATGACGAGGACGTCGCCGGGGCCGAGGTCCTCGAGCGCGGCGAGGCAGTCGGCCGCAGCCTGGTCCGGCCGGATGGCGCGGATGTCGATCGCTTGCGCGTCGCGGGCGTCGGCGAAGAGCTCGCGTGCCTCGGCCTCGACGCGCGCGGGGGACCGCAGCGCCGAGAGGAATCGGACGTGGTGCCCGCCGCGGGCCCGGACGACGGCGCGCAGGACGGAGAGCGCGAACTCGGTCGAGCCGGCGCCTTCTTCGGCTTCGACGAGGACCGCGACGCCGATCGGGAGACCGCCTCCAAGGGCGGCGTCGAGCGCGAGGCTGCCCGTAGGGATCGTCCGCGGGGGAAGATCCCCCGAGGGCACGAGCACGGGCGCGTCCCGATCGATCCGGGCGCCCGGAACAGGGCCTTGGATAGGCGAGCTCTTGGCCACGTGCCTCACGTCTCCCGTCCGGCCCGAATACTTCCTGGGACATGAATCCTTGGGCTGGACCGGAGCGGGTGAGCCTCGGCCGGAACCTGTCCGATGGAACCTCAGGATGGACGTCAGTTCGCTTCCTCCCCCAAGGGGACGACAAGACAGTGTGCCGGCCGTCGTCCGTCCGGCGGGGGTCGGCCCCGGAACCGTGTCGCACCCTCGGCGGCGGTGGTCTCTTGTTGCCCCATGCGAGGTTCGCGGATCCGGCGCAGCGGCTCGGGGCGCGGCCGGGCCCTGCACCGCACCTCGATCGGCACGCGGGTCGTCGGCGACCAGACCGCGGCCCGAATGGTCCTCTTCCCCCGGATGTCGTCCTCCGGCGCGCACGCCCCCCGCGGGCAGCGCGCCAACCCCGTAGGCGGCGGAACGAGCGCTCGCGCGCGGCGCCGCGCGCGGTCCGCGGATGGACGAGGCGATGCGCGGCGTACATGCGAACGTCGAGCGCGGCGACGCGGTGCGCTCGACGTGGCGAGGCCGTTCCCGTCCCCGTGACGCCGCGCATCCACCCCTTCTGGGCGCGGCCGACCGTGTGCCGTGTTCGCTGGCGGCGTAGCCGGTCCCGTCCGTTACGGCTACGCTCTCGGCACGCAGCGCTGCCCCTTGCGGAGCAACGGCTGGACTCTGGCGCGACTTGTCGTGGGGAAACTATATCGCTCGATGCCCATATCGGGCGGAACGGGGCACGGAAGCCGGTATCCGCGCGGCGCACTGGGGCGCGACGCGCGTTCGGCTGCGGCTGGTCAAGAGCCTCTCAGGGCCATTCCGTCCCGACTGAGGGAGCACCAGGGAGGGTCAGTCATGATTCACTACGTCGCATCCGCGACGACCAGCGCGAACGCGCAGACCGCACGCTATCAACCTTTGGGCATTGCCTCATCCTCGCCCGACGGACGAGCACAGGCCATGGCACAGGGAGCGCTGCGCGGAGCGCCCGCGCGTGCGTCGCGTATCGCATGGACCTCAGCGATCGTGCTCGGCACGCTCGCGCTCTTCGTCCCGAGCGCCCTCGCGGTGCACTCGATCGGCCTCTTCGAGGTCGACGGGAACGCGAGCGAGCAGTCGCCGGTCGGCGAAGATTGGGAGATCATGTTCCCCGTCATGGGCCCGACGAACTCGACGGCCCAGGTCTTCGTGCAGGACGTCGGGGAGATCCTGACCGTCATCGGAGGCTCCGGTGGCTCCTTCTTCGCCGGGGGTTCGTCCAAGGACGACATCAACAGCACCAGCTGGCTGTGGAACGGCCCGGGACCCCAGGACAAGGGCAACATCTCGGACGCGTACGCCGCGGTGTACGAGGCAAACGGAAACCAGTACGTCTTCTTCGGCATGGACCGCTTCGACAACAACGGCGACGTCGCGGTCAGCTTCTGGTTCTTCCAGGACGACATCGCGCCGATCATCGACGGCGACGGCGACTATGTCTTCTCCGCTGGCCACACGACGGGCGACATCCTCATCCAGACCGCCTACACGAACGGCGGCGTCATCGGTACCATCAGCGTCTACCGCTGGAACGATGCGGACGCTGCGGCGCCGACGGGCCCGCTCGACCTCATCGCGACCGGTCTCGACTGCACGAACCCCGCCCTCCCGGCCGGGCACATCGCATGCGGCCGCGTGAACGCCGGCCTTGAGCCCTCCCCGTGGCCCTTCGAGTCGAAGCCGAACAACAACGCGCCCTCGGACACGTTCCAACCCCGCGGTTTCCTCGAGATCGGCCTCAACCTCACGCAAGCGCTCGGCGGCGCCGACCAGTGCCTCGGCACGTTCATCGCGGAGACGCGCTCGTCGCAGACCATCGACTCGACCCTCAAGGACTTCGCGCTCGGCTCGTTCAACACCTGCCAGCCCGAGGCGATCGTCGACCTCTCTAAGGTGGCGGCCAACACACCCGTGGGCTACGGCGACGACGTCGTCTTCGACATCGAGGTCTCGAACCTCGGCCCCGACGAGGCGAACTTCGTCACGCTCGTCGACAACCTCACCGAGATCAGCGGCAACTGGACCGTGTCCGGCGCCGACGCCGGCGACTGCAGCATCGACGAGTCCGGGACGCCCGACGTCCTCACGTGCGACTTCGGCACGATGCTCTTCCCGAGCTCCAAGACGATCACCCTCACCGGCGGCACGGGCGGCGACCCGGCCGACTGCGGCGCCGTGCCCAACAGCGCCGACCTCACGTGGGACAGCGGCACCGCCACGGACAGCGACACCGTCACCGTCCAGTGCGGCAACATCGTCGTCGACAAGGTCTGCGACCCCGTCTCGGACACGACGACGTCGTTCGACTTCGACCCGAGCTGGACTTCGGACCTCGACGTCGTCTGCGGCGGATCCGAGGACTCGGGCCCGCTCGCCCCCGGCGCGTACTCGGTGAGCGAGACCGCGCTTGCGGGATGGGATCTCATCGACACGGACTGCGTGAGCTCTCTCGAGAACGCGGAGACCGCGGGTTCCCTCGACC
>DATDQL010000302.1:0-3792 GCA_035292305.1 Thermoplasmatota archaeon | reverse complement strand
CCGCCGTCGAGCCGGACGCTCGCGGGTTCGCGCTCTCCCTCGTCCCCGTCGACCCTCTCGCGGCCGCTCCGTCGCTCGACGCGCCGCCCGCTTGGGCGAGCGGCGACTGGTGGACGTACCACGTCACGGACGAGCTCGCGGGCTCGGACGGGTTCGACGTCACGCTCGTCGTCGCAGGTGTCGAGGGCGACCACTGGCTCGTAGGCATGCCTGGGGGCGCGTTCGCGCACGACGCGTACATCCTCCACCTCCCCGGGATCGGCGAAGTGGGGCGCGAGGACCTCGGGTGGATCGTCCACGGAGAGCGCTTCGCTCCCGTGCAGTTCCCCCTCACCGAGGGCGACGCCTGGGACACGTCGTTCGAAGGCGTTCCCGCCGCGGCGAAGGTCGCCTCCGTCGACGGGACCCTCGCGACCGTCGAGATCGACGGCGTCTTCCCGATGCTCGTGACGTACGACGCGACCGTCGGGGCCGTGACGAAGTACGCCGTCGAAGGCTACGCGACCGTCGAGCTCACGGCCTCCGGCCGCGGCTTCGAGGGCGTCGTCACCGTCCCGCACGGCCACGCTCTCGAGCTCCGGTACCGCATCGGCGGGGCCCTCGGACCGGGGAACGCCCCCGGGGCCCCCCTCGACATGTTCGAGGTGCCGGAGGAGTACGACCGCATGGCGCTCGCGCTCATCCAGAGCTCCGTGCAGCAGTCTCCCGTGACCGCGGGAGCGTTCTACGAGCGCGCCACCTCGCCGTCGGGCGACGCGTACGAGCTGCGCGTCCTCCCCGCCGACGGTCCCGGGTTCCACTTCGTGACGTTCGACGTCCCCGAGCCGGCTGGCGAGTGGCGGTTCGAGCACGTCGCGGGAGGCGCGGGGATCGTCGGCGCGGAGATGGTGTTCTTCCACCAGTACGATGTCACGCTGCCCGAGGGCACGGTGTCGAGCCCGGAAAGCGGCCACGAGCACTGACGCCTTGCCCCGCTACGCCCGGCGCAGGTCGCTTCCCTCATGTCTCACACGGGAGGTATCTGGCCACGGCGCCTCAGGTCCACGAAGACCACGAACCTTCACGAACAGCACGAACCCCCCGGCGGATTCGTTGAGTTCGTGACGTCTCGTGGTCTTCGTGGCCTTCAAGCGGCTCTCGGAGGGCGGTCAACCAATGCTCACCGCACGACGCCCGTGCGCCCGCACCTCGGGCACGTGACGCGCACCGGTGCCCCGGTGGGCGTGAACGGCACCGCCGTCCCGCAGCCGGGGCAGCGCACGGCGCGCCGCGCGGGCGGGACGGATGTCGCGCGCCTGGCCGGCGGCGCGGTCCCCACGGGCGCGGCGCGCGCCGTCGCGGGCGCGGGAGGCGTGGGCCGTTCGACGACGACCGGCGCGGCCGCCTTCGGGGCGACCCCCTCCGCCTCCGCGAGGAGACTGCCGACGAGGGCCGGCACGACCGGGAGCAGCGGGAACGCGACGATGGCCGCGCCGACCGCGCCCCAGACGTCGCCCTCTCCGAGCACGGGGCCGAGCACGATCTCGCCCGTCACGCGCACGAGGAAGACCCCGACCCACGCGAGGACGATGACCGCGGTGTACGCCTTCGTGCGCCGCTCGGCCGCGAGATCGTGGCTCGCGCGGAATGCGTCGCCGACGCCGCGGCCGCGCGCGACGAACGCCGTCGTCCACAGGTATCGGTGGACGAAGAACACGGCCGGGACGACGAGGAGGAGGAGGCCCGCGAAGAGGACCGCGACGAGGACGACCCCCGCGCCGAGGAGCGGGACCGCGCGTTCGCGGAGGATCCGCACCCCCTCGATGGCCCGGACGCGGGGCGCGGCGCCGAGGCGGAGGTCCTGGGCCTTGCGGCTCGCGACGGCCGCGCCGACGCCGAGGAAGGCCGCCCCGACCCCGTACTCGAGCACGACGAAGGGCAGCGTGACCGCGACGACGAGCGCGACGCGGACGGGGTCCGTCGGCACCGAGCCGCTCCACCCCGCGGCCTGGACCGCGAGGATGCCCACGACCTCGACGACGAGCGCGAGGAGGGCGAACGGCGCGTAGAGCGCGAGCCAGCCCGGGTAGTCGGCCACCACGATCCGGACCGCGCGCGCCGCGGCCCCCGCCGTGTCGCGCGGCACGCCTTGGGCGCGCCCTCGCGCTTGCGCTTGCGCTTGCCCTTGCCCTTCGTCGGGCGTGTCGACCTCCGCGCCGCACCGAGGGCACACCTGAGCGGAAGCTCCGTGCACCTGCGGGATCGCGGACCCGCAGACGGGACACTTGATCACGATCCCGCCTCCGAAGGCGCTTTGGGCTCACCGAAGAGGATGCGGCTCTGCGCCTCGCGCCCGGCCTCGAGCACGGCGTCGGCGAGGCCGTGACCTGCGAGCGCGCCCTTCTCCTTGAGGATCACGTCGATGCCCTGCGGGTGGTGCAGGACCTTGATCCACCCGCGCGCGCCGTGGCCTTGGACCGACACGTCGAAGACCTTCGCGGCGCCGACCTGCACGTCGCGACGGCCGAGCGCGCGGACGAGGTGGCGGAGGAAATCGTCCTTGGTCGCGTTCGCCTCGAAGACCCACCGACGATACCGCGCCAACGCGGTCCGTAGCCCGTGACGACGGAAGAACGTTCCATCACCAAGACGCGGCCGAGAAACGTCAAATAGGACCACGCCCTCGTTCGGCCGCCGTGCCGCTCCTGGAGGTCCTCCGCGCGCTGCCGTGGCCGCTCCTCATGGCGCTCGGGGCCCTGCTCGGCATCGTCGCCTCGTTCCGGCGGCGTCCGGATCTGTTCGAGCGCTTCTCGTTCGGCGGGCCCGAGGTCACCCTCCTCGCGCTCGGCAGCGTCGCGGGCTGGGCAGTGAACTTCCCGCTCGCGCCGCTCGGCTCGTCATTCCTCGCCCTCAACCTCGGCGGCGCGCTCCTCAGCGTGTTCCTCGCGGCGCTCTGGTGGAGGCGCGGCGTCCTCTCGCCGGTCCTCGCGGTGCTTGGCGCGCTCCTCGTCTCCGCGGTATCGTGGTTCGTCGTCGACTTCGACCCCGAGCACGGCATCGTGAGCGAGTTCCCGTGGTTCTTCCTCCCCGCGACCGCGGCCCTCGGCTTCGCGTTCGCCGCGTGCCGCGCGGACTGGCCGCGCGCCGTGCCGCTCGCGTACGTCTCCGGCAGCGTCGGGGCGCTCCTCGGCGCGGACATCTACAACCTCGGCGAGCTGCGCACGTACTTCTCGCAGGCGAACGAGGCCGTCGTCATCAGCGTCGGCGGCGCCGGCGTGTTCGACATGGTGTTCCTGTCCGGGACCGTGGCGATGGCCTTCGCCGTCGCCATCGCCGCCCGCCTCGTCCCCGTCGAGGACGCGAGCGCGAGCGGCGAGATGATCGCGTACCCCGGCCGGCCGATGGAGATCCGCGACCCGACCGCCACGTGGGCTGCGTTCACGCGCCTCGACGCGCCGAACCCCGCGGAGCGCGCGACCGCCGCGCTCGCCCTCGCGCACACCGCTCTCAGCGACGGTGACTTCGCGCGGAGCGTGCGGATGAGTTGGCTCGCGGTCGACAGCGCGCTCGCGACCGGCACCCCGGCCTTGAAGACGCGGACGGAGGGACTGCCCGAGGCGCTCCGCCGCGACGTCGCGGCGCTCGAGGTCGCGTATCGCGAGGCGAAGGCTTCGAACGCTGCCGCGCGCGACGTCGCCGGGAACTCGCTCACCGCCGCGCGCTACGTGCTCGGCGCGCTGCTGCCGCGGTCCGGCACGGTCAACAGGCTGGTGGCCGCGTGAGCGCAGGCGGCGTGCGACGGAGTGCGCGGAG
>DATDQL010000301.1:0-3291 GCA_035292305.1 Thermoplasmatota archaeon | reverse complement strand
CCCGTCCGGGGGAGCGGTGCGCGGCGGATATGGGGCTTCCGGTTTCGAGCGGAGCGCTGGCGCGAGCGTTGACGCAAGCGAGGGCAAGGGCAAGCGCGAGGCGCGGGGAAGGGCGAGGGCAACGCGAAGGCCAGCGCCGGGCGAGGGCGGACGGCGCCCGTCCGCGCCCGCCGGCCCCTGTCCCGGACGGTCCTCTTGCGCGTGCGCATGCCCTCCGGAGGCGTGCCCTTCGGCCGTCACATTGTACGGCCATTCTCCACTTTTGGCGTCTTCAGGACGGGTTTCGCCCTTTCGGGCCGACTTCTCGTCGACTTTCAAAGGGGCTATCCATAACGTTCATGGTCGCACCCGGGCTGGTCCGACCCGTGCTCGGACGAGGCTTGGTGCTCCTCCTCATGGTGCTCGCGCCAGCCGCCTCCGCATCGGACGATGCGGCAGGCGCGGCGGCGCTCGACACCGTGGGGGCCGTCCTCTCCGGCGTCGCCTCGGCGGCCTCGGCCACGGTCTCGGCGGGCGGCCACGCCGCCGCCTCCGCTGGATCGGGGATCGCCGACGCGCTCGGCGCGGTCTTCGCGACCCTCGGCGGCGCCGCGGTCGCCGTCGGCGCGGGGATCGCTGCGGCTGCGGCCTTCGTCGGATCCGCCCTCTCCGGCCTCGTACGTCTCGTCGCCGCGCTCGCCTCCGGCGCGGCCTCCCTCCTCACGGGCGCCTTCCGATGGGGCGCCGCGAACCCCCGCGACGCCGCGACCTTGACGGGCGCTGTCGGCGGCGCGGCGGCCGCGACGGGCCTCGCGCTCTGGCTTCGCCGCGTCGGCGCGACGGCGCTCCTCGTCCCGTTCCTCCCGCTCTACTCGCGCCTCGCGCCCGAGGACGTGCTCGCGAACGCCGCCCGCGCTGGCGTGTTCGAGCACATCCGCGGGAACCCAGGGGCCCACCCCCGCGCGATCGCGCAGACCCTCGGCCTCGGCTGGGGCACCACGGTCTACCACCTCGGCCGCCTCGAGGAGCGCGGGCTCGTCTCGAGCATGCGCCGCGGCGGCATGCGGTGCTACTTCGCGGCGGGCACGACGCCTGTCGCCGACCGGCTCGCGCTCGCGGCGGTCAAGCACCCGACCGCGCTCAGCATCGCGGAGTTCGTCCGCGCGCACCCCCACGCACGCCAGAAGGACGTCGCGGAGGCGCTCGGCCTCAGCGCCGCGCTCGTGAGCTGGCACGTCGGCCGCCTCGAAGAGGCCGGCGTCCTCGCGAAGGCGCGCGACGGGAAGGCGACGGCCCTCGTCGCGACGCCGGCGGCAGCTTGAAGGGCGTCGCGCGCGTCGCGCGGCCCGTTGAACCGCCCGACGGCGATCCAGCTCCTTTCCCAGGCCGCGCTCAGCGCCACAGGGTTCCTGATCCCGGTCTTCGCTACGTCGATCGGCGCAGGCCCCATCGCGGTCGGGGCTATCGGCGCGACGTTCGGCGGCGCGCAGTTCGTGGCGAGCGCCCTCGGTGGCCGTCTCGCCGACATGCACGGTCGACGGAGGCTCCTGAAGATCGGCCTGGGCGCAGCGACCGTCGCGTGCCTCGGGCACCTCGTCGTCGCGACCCCTGCGGCGCTCGCCGTCGCGCGCGCGGCCTTCGGGTTCGCCGCGGGGCTCTTCCCGCCGGCGCTGCTGTCCATCGCGTACGACCGGAACCGTCGCCTCGGCCGCTTCACCGGCTGGGGCGGCCTCGGGTTCGCCGTCGGCGCGTTCCTCGGCGGCCTCGCGACCGCGCGCGTCACGGGCGCGGACACCGACCTGCGGCCGATGTTCCTCCTCAGCACCGCGCTCCTCCTCGGCTCGTACCTCATCGCGCTCACGGTGCGCGAAGCTCCCCGTCACGACGTCGTCGTGGACCTCTTTCCGCACGAGGTCGTGCGGCGCAACTTCCCCGCGTACTTTGCGATGCTCGTGCGTCACGTGGGCGCCGCCGCGGTGTGGATCGTGTTCCCTCTCTACCTCGTCGGGATCGGCGTGCCGCTCGGATGGGTCGGCTTCATCCACGCGACGAACGGCGCCTTCCAGTTCTTCGCGATGCCCTTCGCGGACCGTTTCCGCCCCGTCCCGCTCGTCCTCACGGGATGCGCGATGTCCGGCGCCGTGTTCGTGGGTTTCTACGAGGCGACGAGCGTATGGCATTTCCTCGCGCTGCAGCCCCTGCTCGCCGCGAGCTGGGCCGCGCTCTACATGGGCACGCTGAAGTACGTGCTCGAGGCCCGCTCCGAGGAGCGCGCGACCGCGACCGGCCTGCTCCAGTCGAGCATCCAGCTCTCGAATGTCTTTGGTCCCGCCATCGGCGGCCTCGTCGCGTGGCGCTGGGGCTACCACGCGACGTTCGTCGTCGGTGCGCTCGGCAGCGTCGCGGCGGCCGGCGTGTTCCTCGCGGGGGTCCGCAAGGGCCGGGCCCACGCCGGAGCCGACGCCGCGCCGGCCTCCGAGTGAGTCGCACGCGCGATGCGGTCCCGCCACTCCGGCGCCTCACCCCGCGATCGTCGTCCGCTCGATGCCCTTCACGAGCGCGAGGAGCGTCGCGTTCACGGGCGTCGGCACGGCGTGCTCGCGACCCAGGCGCACGACCTCGCCGCAGAGCGCGTCGATCTCCGTGCGGCGGCCGCGCTCGACGTCCTGGAGCATGCTCGACTTGTTCGTGGCGGTCCGCTGCGCGACCTCCCGCGCCCGGACGACGAGGTCGTCCGGCGGCAGCGTCACGCCGACGGCCTCGGCCACGGCCGCGGCCTCCTCGGCGGCTGCCTCGAGGACCCACGCGAGGCCAGGAGCGCGCAGCATCTCGCCGTTCGGGAGGCCCGTGATCGCGGTCGCCGGGTTGATCGCGACGTTCACCGCGACCTTCGCCCAGATCTCACCCCACACGCCGTCGACGCGGTCGGCTTCTATGCCGCCTCCGCGGAACGCGTCAAGGACGTCGTCGAACGGCGCGCCCCACGGCGCGCCGATGCGAACGTACCCGGACCCAGCATGGCGGACGCGGCCGGGTTCGACGAACGTGACGCCGTGGCTCGTCACGCCTGCGAGCACGCGGTCCCCGAATCGCGCGCGCAACGCCTCCGCGTTGCCGAGCCCGTTCTGGAGGGTGAGCACGCGCGTCGCAGGGCCGACGATCGGGCGCGCGGCGTCGGCGGCGGGCGCGGTGTCGTAGGCCTTGACGGTCACGAGGAGCAGGTCCGGCGTCGGCGCCTGGCGCACGTCCGTGAGCGCGTTGGGCCGCGCGTGGATCGTGGAGCGATCCTCGACGACGATGCCGGCCCGGCGC
>DATDQL010000300.1:0-7004 GCA_035292305.1 Thermoplasmatota archaeon | reverse complement strand
TCGTCGTGGTGGTCGCTCCACCACTCGTCGAACGACAGGGCATCGACAGCGGTCGTCCGCCACATCCACACGTACCCCTCGCGGCTCGTCTCGACGACCTCGCGTAGCCCGTCGCCGTCGACGTCGCCCGCGGCCGCGGTGCCGATGAGCCAGGGCTGCGTGGCCTTGGGGAAGCCGACCGCCTCGGTACCGTCCGCGTTCCACGCGTGCAGCAGATAACCACCTGAGCCTTCGACGAGCTCCGCGAACGGATCTGCGTCGACGTTGAGGATCGCGGGAGTGGTGATGAACTGGAGATCCTCGATGGGGCGCGGGAACGCCGGGAGCGGAAGGCCCGTCCGCGCGTCCCACGCTTGCACGTAGTCTTGCGAGAGGACCTGCTCGCCGGGAAGCGCGACATCGAGCGCGCGGCCGAGGCCCGCCGCTGGCGCGACGATGGCCGGCAGGCCCGGCGCGAGGCTCCCGACGGCCGGCGAGCCGACCGCGGGGATGAGCGGCACGTCGAGGGCGCCCGAGAGCGGCCCGACCGCCTCCATCGAAAGCGGCAGGGGGAGCCCGTCCGGTCCGTCCCCGTAGAACCCGGACCCGTCGCCGCGGTACACCATCACGGGGCCCGCCGTCGCGAACACGACGATCTCGTCCGCGCCGTCCCCGTCGAGATCGGCGAGCGCGGGCGAGCCCGTGACGCCTTCGCCGACGTACGGAAGGAGCTCGGCCGCGAGGTCCGGGACCGGGACCGGGAACCCTGCGACCGCGGACCCGTCGGCGTGGAGCGCGTAGAGCCGCCCGTTGCCCGTGTCGAGGAGGCCCGTGAGCGCCGTCGCCGTGCTCGTGACCGAGACCGCGGAGACGGCGACCGGCTCGGGGTAGTGCTCGTTCGACCCGACGACGATCTCGAGGTCCCCGTCGCCGTCGAGGTCGCCGACGGCTGTCGTGCTCACGATCTGCGAGCCGCGGTAGGTACCGACGCCGGGTCTCGGCGTGACCCTGTGGGTCACGGGATCGACCTCGACCTTCGTCGCGTCGGCGAGATGCACGGGGAAGCCCGCGACGGGCGTCGCGTCGTGGTGCCACGCGTACACGTGCCGGTCCATCGCGGCGGCGACGATCTCGAGGTCCCCGTCGCCGTCGAGGTCGGCGAGCGTGGGCGCGGCTTCGAAACCGGAGAGGATCGTGTTGTACCGGTCCCGCGGCGTCGCGAGGGTGTAGGCTCGATCGACCGAGACAGGGAAGCCGGGCAGCCGCGAGCCGTCCGAGTCCCATCCGTACACGTTGCCGTTCAACGTCGTCGCGAAGATCTCGAGGTCGCGGCCGCGCGCCGGCCCGCCGTGCCCGGGCGGCGACGTCGACGGCCTGCCGTGCGGCCTCGTCTTCCCGTCGACGTCGGCGATGGCGGTCGCTCCCTGCGAGAACGAGTCGAAATAGGCGTCCGCGTCGAGCCCACCGTCGGAGAACGCGCGCTGCCCAGCGTGCAGCCCCGGCATCGGGTCCGTCGTGACGGGGAAGCCCTCCCCCTCGGAGCCGTCCGCGCGCAGCGCGTGCAGGATGCCTGACGCGGTCGGTACCAGGATCTCGTCGACGCCGTCGCCGTCGAGATCGACGAGGTCGACGCTCGCCTCGCCGGAACCTTCGACGAGCCTCGGCCAGCCGGGCACGAGCGTCGGATCGATCGTGAGCTGGATCGTCCGGCGATCCTCGCCGACGACCCCTCCGTCGACCGTGATCCGCGTCCGAACGGTGATCGTCCCGTCGTTCGGCCCGATAGGCGGGCCGGGCCTGATGCCGCAGGCGGTCACGATGTCCTCGACGAGCAGCGCGTTCGTCTCCGTCCACGTGTCCTTGTACGCGACCTCGGCACCGGTCCCCTCGAAGCCCCACGGCACGAAGGGCGAGTCCGGGATCTCCTGTCCCAACGGGCGGAACGTGAGCGGCTGCACGCCGCAGCCGTAGTCGACGCGGCCCTCGATGAACGTCGTCGGGCGGGTCGAGAACTCGACGGTGACCGGGATGGTCGCACCGGGCCCGAGCTGCAGCGCGTCGAAGCTCTCCCACCACTTCGGCGAGACGATCGCGACGGCGGGCGGGATCGTCGCATCATCGAGCAGGGCCAGGGCCTTGTCCGCGTTCAGGCGGCCCCAGCCCGTGTACTGGTCCCATCCGGGTTGGCTCGCGTACCGCACCGTCGGGACGGGCGAAACGACCTCGCGCTTCGTCGAGAGGTCGACGTCGTCCGCCCCGGCGCGGAAGAGCTGCCGGACCTCGCCCGCAGAGAGCACGTTGCCGCTCGGGAACGCCGCAAAGTCCGGGTGCGGCGCGAGCTCGCCACGCGCGACGAGGTTGCGCGCGTGGCTCTCGAGGAGTCCGGCGATGCCGGCGCCTCGGCCTGTCGCCTCGGACGAGCACGACGTGCTCGCCACCGATACCCACACGTTCCCACCGAAGTTCGTGCACCCGTTCACGTAGAGGAAAGATCGTGGGAACGGAGCAAGCTCTCCGCCCGTGCGGACGCTGTTGACGTTGATCGTGAAGTCCGTGCCACCCGGCATGTTGTGGTGGTACGCGGCCTCGTCGGCGGCGGAGGCCACGACGGGAACGCCGCGCTCCCACGCATAGCGGTGCGCCGCGTCGACGAGCGCGACGCGGTCCACGGTGCCGAGCGCCTCCTGCACGACCGACGCGCCCGCGTCCACGGCGAAGAGCACGGCTTGCGCGTAATCCTCCGAGTGCGCGATGAACGAGAGGCCCACGCGCAGCGGCATGAACCGGCAGGACGGGCACGTGCCCGGCATCCCGCCGCCGTTCCCGGCCTCGGCCGTCGAGTCCTTCGCCTCGCCCGTCCCGTGCCCGTAGTCCACGTCGTCGAACGCGTCGTTGTCTTCGTCCACGAAGTCCCATCCCGAGACGTCGTCGACGAACCCGTTGCCGTCGTCGTCGACGCCGTCCGAGAAGTGGCGCACGACGTCGCCCGCGTCGAGGCCGCCGTTCGCGTTGAGGTCGGACACGACCCCCGCGTAGTCGGCCGCCGACACGACGCCGTCGAAGTTCGTGTCCCACGCGTCGACCGGGTTCGACGGCGCGAGGGCAGGCAACTCGCCGCGGTTGAGGTACGCCTTCTCGCGGAGGTCTCCTTCGCGCCATCGGATCCCGGAGTCGAGGACCGCGATCACGACGTCGGGGCGGCCCGTCGAGCCGAGCCACGCGCGGTCCACGCTCATGCCCGTGACGCCGTTCAGCTCGCGCGGGTCGGCGTCGAGCTCCGGGAAGCCGCTCTGCTGCGACGAGTACTTCCACACGTCGCCGCCCGCGTAGTCCGACGGGAGGTCCGCAAGCGACGGGAGGAAGAGGTACGCGGCGAAGTCGTACGGCGAAACGCAACCGCTCCCGAGCTCCGCGGGCGTCGCGCAGAGGTCCGGGTCGCCTGGGAACGGGTCCGCCGCAAGGGCGGGGACCGAAAGGACGACCGCAAGGACGAGGGGGAGGAACGACGCTCGGGACGCCGGCATGGACAGCCTCGCGGCGGCCATGCGCGGGGCACGTGATAACCCCTGCTTCCACGCGAGTCGCTCCGGCCGCCTCGTATATGGGGTCGCGACGATCGAGCGGGCTCGGCGCGCTCGGGACGGTCGCGCCCTCGAGCCCCGGCCTTCCACGCGCAGGTGGTCGCGGGGCGCCTCACGCCACCTCGTGCGCGCGGCCCGTCGCGTTGTCGTAGAGGAGCCCGAGGATGCCGAGGTCCTTCGGCATGTACGGGTTCGCGCGCACGAGTGCGACGCTTCGGCGGACATGGTCCTCCGGGTCGTGGAACCCTCCGAGCCAGCGTTGGAAGTCGGGTCGCATGGCATCGTGGAGAGGCACCGCGGTCCGGGTCGCTATGCTGCGCGCGATGCGGAACTCTCCTTGACCCACGATCGTCATCCCGCACGCCGTGTGCCCCATGATCGCGATCGTCTCGACGTCGAGGAGGTGCACCGCCACGATGAGGCTGCGAAGCGTCCCGTCGTCCACGACGTTCCCCGCGTTCCGGATGACCTTGGCGTCGCCGTGCCGCAAGCCGAGGACACGCTCGACGTTGTGCCGCGTGTCCATGCACGCGACGACGGCGAGGCGCAGCGCCGGCGGCGCGGCGAGTTCCCGGTCCGCCGGGTCCCATCCGTCCTCGACGAAGCGCGAGTTGCCTTCGAGGAGGCGGTCGAGGATGCTCACGGGGGACGAAGCCCGTCCCGGGCGGATGGCTCTTTCGCGCTCGACAGGCAACCCGAACCACCAAGGCACCAAGCCACCAAGGACTGTCGGAGCACCTTGGTATCTTGGTGTCTTGGTGGTTCGGATCGGCGAGCCCCCAGAAACGGCAGCCGACGCGGCAGCCTCAAAGCCACACGAGGTCGGGCATGCGGACGACGAGCCGCTCGGGGAACCGTTGCCGCGTCTCGAGCGTCCGCTGCAGGGCCTCCGTGTCCACGGAGGCGAGGAACGCGCGCCCCGCGCGGCGACGCGCGGCCGCGACGAACCCCGCCGCGACCGCCGGATCCTGGCCCACGAGCTCGAGCTCGATGAGGCTGAGCCCCTCCGCGCGGCCCCACCGTTCGAGAGCCTCGACGAGGCGCCTCGGAAGCTGCGGAGCGTAGTCGAGGGGGAGCACGGCAAGGAGACGCACGCGGGACGGCAAGAAGCGTCCGGTGCGCGCGCCCGCCGTTCGACGAGGCCGCGATGACGCGATGGATGGCCTTGGCTCGAATGTCCGAAGTCTCGAGGGGGCGAACAAGGCGCGACCTCCGATCCTTCGTTCCTCCGTTCCTCCGGGTGAACCTGGCGGGAGGCGACGGACCGCTTGGCGCCCGCCAGGAAAACCCGGAGGAACGGAGGCTCGGAGGGCCGGAGTTTCGAGCCCACGCCATGGATGGATCATGTTCCCGTTCCCACCGCGTCACCGCGTCATCGCGGCAGCGGTCGCGGGCGAGAGCTCACTTCGTCGTGACGCTCCCGTCGATCCCCACGACGAGCGTCGGCGCCCCCGGGATCGTCCGCTCCACGGCGCGGTCCGGCCGCACGCGCACGATCATCCCGTCCGGCGAGTCCCGCGTCAGCGACCCGTCCCGCATCTCGCGGACGATGACGCCGTCCGGGAGCACCTTCTCGACCGAGCCGTCCGCGTGGATCTTCACGACCGTGCCGTCGGCGTGCGTCTTCACGGTGACGTTCGACACGAGCTCCTTCACGACGGTCCGATCCGGGAGGGTCTTCACGAGCGTGCCGTCCGGGAGGATCTCCAGGCGCGTCCCCTCGGGAAGGTGGCGGACCACGCTGTAGTCCGGGAGCTGCTTCACGTAGGCGCCGTCGGGGAACTCCTTCGTGAACGTGCGATCCGGGTACTCGCGCACGACGGTGCCGTCGCGCAGGATCTTCTCGAAGGTGCGGTCCGCGCGCACGCGGACGACCGTCCCGTCCGCCCACCGCTTCTCCAGGACGCCGCCCCCGACCTCGCGCACGACCGTGCGGTCCGGGAACGTCTTCGCGACGTTGCCTTCGTGGTCGACCTCCACAACGACGCCGTCGGGGAGGGACTTCGCGACTCGGCCGTCGGCGTCCTCGCGAACGCGCGTGCCGTCCGGGAAGCTCTTCGTGACGCTGCGGTCCGCGCCGAGCGTGACCTTCACGCCGTCCGCGGTCTCGCGCGTCACGGTCCCGTCCTCGCGACACGCGACGACGGTGCCGTCGGGCGTCGACCGCAAGACCGCGCCGTCCGCGGCGACCTTGAGGTGCGTGCCGCGGGAGTCCGACTCGACGGCGCCCGCGTGATCCACCGCGAGGTGGCTGCCGTCCGCGGTCGTCCGCACGAGACCGCGCGCGTCGCAGCGCGTCTCGCTGCCGTCCGCCTGCACGAGCACGACGCCGTGACGCGTCACGCGGCAGGTCGCGCCGCCGGGGAATCGGGCGAGGATGCCGGAGTCCGGGCCGAGCACGACCTCCGTGCCGTCGTCGAGCCGGTGGACCGGCGCCTGCGCAACGCTCGACGGGACCGTGGTGACCATGGTGCAACCCGAGACCCGAGCGGGTGCGGTCGCCATGAAAGTGTCGAAGCGTTCGCGGCGCCCAGGCCGCGATGACGCGATCACGCGATGACGGATGAGACCGCCCCGATTCTCGGTGATCAGCCAGGCCCTCGCGGGCGCGACCGATGCGAGGCCCGGTCGTTCGTGGCAGCTCATTCGTCGAAGACCGGAAGACGGGAAGACCTACTCCTTGGAAGTCTGGTCTTTCGGTCTTCCGGTCTTCGACGGATGCCTCGCCCGAACCCGGCGCCGTGGCCAAGCCCCGATCCTCGCCTCATCGCGTGATCGCGGCTTGGCGCGCCCATCGAAGGGATCGACTCACGCGCCGACCGGCTGGCCGGCCAGGTCCCGCTCGACCTGCTCCCTGAGCTCGAACGCTCTCCTGGCGTCGAGCCCGAGGTCCGCCGCGAGGCTCGCGAGGCCGCGGTCCTCGTCCCGCGTCACGACGCCGTCCGCGAGCGCCATGCGCACCGCGAACCGGAACGAGTCCTCGCGCCGCGCGTCGCGCCACTGCGGCGTGTCCTGGACCCCGGGCATCGCGACGTTCGCCACCTTCTCCGCCATGCGCTGGAGCGGCGCGACGGCGAAGAGGAGGAGCCCCGCCGCGACGCCTCCGATCCAGACGCCGTACGACTCGCTGAAGAGGTTCTGCGCGACCTGGGCGGCGACGAAGAACACGGCGATGAAGATCGCGGCGAGCGTCCCGCGCTTGATCGTCCACTTGATCTTGAGGTCGATGTCGAACAGACGGTGCTGGAGGAGCGCGTACGCGACGAGGAGCGGGAACGCGAGGCGCCACATCCCGATGAGGTACCCGCGGTGTTGAGGTTGCGGCGCCGTGAGGTCGAGGGAGCCTGTGACCACGACGGTCGCGACCGCCGAGAGGGCCGCGAGGCCGAGCGCGGCGAGGGCGAGCGGGACCTCACGGCGGGTGTCGCCGTCCTGGGCACGTGC
>DATDQL010000299.1:0-5826 GCA_035292305.1 Thermoplasmatota archaeon | reverse complement strand
GGGCCCGGGTGCGGACCGGCCACTGGCCGAGGAGGGCCCGGGCGCGGGCACGGGCGGGTCCGCCCGAGCCCCGGCCCGTCAGAGCCCGAGCCCCGGCCCGTCCGAGCCCCTGCCCGGGCCCGACCGAGCCCAAGCCCGAGCCCCGGCCCATCCGAGCCCGAGCCCTGGCCCGTCCGAGCCCCTGCCCGGGCCCGAGCCCTCGGCGTTCCTGACGTTCCGCGCGACGTTCGTCGCTTCCTTCACGGGCCAGGTCCGCGCGTACACGCTCACCGGCTGGACGATCACGTCGGTGCTCTCGCCGGTGTTCCTGTTCCTCGGCGCGTGGGTCGTGCTCCGGTTCCTGACGCAGGGCGCGAACCCGCCGCTCTTCGAGGCGACGACGGGCTACCCGGACTACATGTCGTTCGTCGTGCTCGGCGTCGCGTTCTACGGCCTCGGAGCGTCCGCGCTCGAGGACGGCGGGAACGCGGTGTACGAGGAGGAGAGCAACGGCACTTGGGACGTGCTCTCGCTCGCGCCGTTCGACCGGTTCGTCTGGATGGCCGCGAAGACGCTCGCCGGTCTCGTCGCGGCGTTCGTCGACTTCTTCGCGGTGCTGCTCCTCGGCTCCGTCTTCCTCGACGTGACGCCGACGCTCGCGGGGCTCGCCGTCGCCTCGCTCGGCATCGTCCTCACGCTCGCGGCTCTGCAGGGCTTCGGCTTCACGATGGCCGCGCTCGGCCTCGTGTGGAAGCAGCCCTACGCGGTCGCGTTCATCCTGAGCCCGGTGCTCATCCTCCTCTCAGGCATGATGTTCCCCGTGGCCGCGCTCCCCGCGTGGCTCCGGCCGCTGTCGGCCGCGATCCCCCTGACGCACGGCCTCCAGATCGTCCGCGACGCGCTCCTCCTCGACCGAGGCCTCGTCGAGCTCGCGCCGTCCTTCGCTCTTCTCGCGGGCACCGGCGCCCTGTTCCTCGCCGTCGGCATCCTGGCGTTCCACCGGTTGGAGAGGAAGGCGCGCCGCACCGGCGTCCTCGGGCGGTACTAGGAGCCTATCCCGAAACGGCACCCCCCGATTTCGGGACAGGCTCTTAGAAGCCGTCCCGCGTCCATGCGGGACCCGTGGCGCTCGCGGCCCTCCTCACTACCTTCGCCGCGTGGATCGGGGCGGCGACGGGCGTCGCCGCCTTGGCGCTCGTGCTGCGCGCACGACCCCGCGCGCCCCCGCGCACGCGGCCGCGCCTCGCCATGACGGTCGCTCGCGCGTCGCACGAGCGACGCGGCCCGGATTCTATCGTGCGCGTCGCGCTCGAGCTGCGCAACGACGGCGACGCCGCCGCGCGCGTCCACGTCGCGGAGGCGGAAGTGGACGCGATCCGCTCCGGCGCCGCGGGGCTCAAGCAGGGTCGCGCGACCGCGAGCGCGCCGCTCGAGGTGGCCGTCGCCCCGGGCGATGTCGCGCGCGCGAACCTCGTCTTCGAGTTCCGCGACGCGCTTCTTCCGGATGGCGAGCTGCCCCTCGTCGTGCGCGCCGTGCACGAACGCGGATCGGCCGAGGCGCACGGCGCGACGCGACGATGACTCACCGTCGCGGCAGCGCGTCCTTGAACACGTCCATCTCCTTCCACTGCGGCACGGGCGGGGGCGGGCCGCGAGGCACGTACTTCGACGGCTCGACGAGCCGCATCCGGTGGATGTAGCGCGGACAGTTCGGGAAGATCCGCGTCGCGCGTACACGGATGACGAGCTGTGCGCCTTCGAAAGACGGCAGGAGCGGGTCGCGCTCGTCGACGGACGCGACGCCGCTCACCCGGAGCCGGTCAGGGTCCTCGAAGTCCACGAACAGGAGCTGCACGTCCGGGTTCACGAGCGCGTTGCCGAGGCTGCGGAACATGCCGTTTCCGTCGTAGTGCGGGAACGCGAGCGTGTCCGGCGCGACGACGCGGACGAAGCCCGGATCCCCGCCCTTGTACGAGACCTCGGGCCGGCCGCGCTCGTCGGCGGTCGCGAGGAAGAACATCCGCGCGCCTTCGATGAGGGCGCGGTCCGCGTCCGTGAACGTCGTGTGGACCGTGACGGCCTCAAGGCGGTCGGCGATGCGCCGGCTGTCGAAGCGGTCCTGGAGGCGGCGCGATCCATCGTGGTACATGGGCTCTTCGGCCGGCACGGCGTGCGAAGGGCGCGGGCGGACCTTGAAGCCTACGCGGCCGCGGCGCGCGCGAAGAGGAGGAGCGCCGCCGTCACGACCACGGCGATGAGCGCGCCGGCCTCGATCGCGGTGAGGCGGACATCGAGGACGCGCCCGAGAGCAGGCATGGTCCTTCCTGGGGCGCGCGGGAGCATGAAGGCGTCGCCCCTAGGTTCATCGGGAAGGAGGCGCTCGGGAAGCGCGACCCGCGATGAAGTGGCCCATGGAGATGACCCCGATCGCGCCAAACGTCTGGCGCGCGAGCATGCCCCGGACGCCGGCGGACGCGGGCAAGCTGCGGAAGGCGGGCGTGGAGGTCGTCGTCTCGCTCGACGACGCGGCGCCCGTGTCGCTTCTGCGGACGGCGGGGCTCGACGTGCGGCCCCTCTTCACGCCCGACATGACGCCGCCCTCGTTCCGCGTACTGGACGACGCGGTCGCGGTCCTGCGCGAGGAGACGCCGCGCCGCGCGGTCGCGGTCCACTGCATCGCGGGCTGGGGGCGGACGGGGAGCGTCCTCGCGAGTCACCTCGCGCTCGCCCTCGCGCTCGATGCGCCGGAGCTCGACCCCGCGGAGTGCGCGTGGCAGGGCCTGCGCTCGTTCTGGAGGAAGGTGCCGCAGGCGGAGGGCCACATGCGCGACTTCGGGCAGGCGGAGAACGTGCTCCGGTACGTGCGGGCTCGCGCGCGGACCTAGTCGGCCACGGCCGACCAGGCGATCGAACCACCAAGACACGAACGATGCTTGGCCATCCGTTTCGTGGCGCCGGACGACACCGTGCCCGGACGATGCGTCGCCAGGCATTCCCCGAAGACCGAAAGACCGGAAGCCCTACGATTTGGAAGGTTGGTCTTTCGGTCTTCCGGTCTTCGACGGATGCCTTGCCGCGCCCGGCACCGTGGCCAACTACCGAGACTCCAGCGGGGCCAAGCCGCGATGGCGCGACTACGCGATGACGCGATGGGCGAGGAGACTTCTTCCTCATCGCGTAATCGCGTAATCGCGGCATCGCTGACAGCGCAGGCGGGACCGATCTGGCGTCACCTTCATGACCGAAACCGACCCCTATCGCGACCGTGGGCCTGCCCATCGTCCTCGCCGACGTCCCGGACGAGCCGGGCGTCTACCTCCTCAAGGACCTCGAGGGCAAGGTCCTCTACGTGGGCAAGGCAGCGCGGCTGCGCGCGCGCCTCGCGAGCTACCGGCCGCAGGACGTGGAGGCGCGCAAGCTCCCGCTGCTCGAGCGGACCGCCGCGGTCGAGATCCTCCTCACGCGCAGCGAGAAGGAGGCGCTCCTCCTCGAGTCGGGGCTCGTGCAACGGCACCGCCCACGCTACAACGTGCGGCTCACGGACGACAAGCGCTACCCGTACATCCGCATCACGGACGACCCGTGGCCGCGCGTCATGATCGTCCGCGACACGCGCGGGCGCGGGCGCCACTTCGGGCCGTTCCCGGACGCGGGCGCCGCGAGGCTGACGATGCAGGTCGTCCGCGAGGCGTTCAAGTTGCGCGACTGCCGCGAGCTCATCCCCGGCGGCTGCCTCAACTTCCAGATGGAGCTGTGCTGGGCGCCGTGCGTCGAGGACGCCGCCGAGCGCGTGCGGAAGGTCGGCGACACGCCGCTCGCGCGGGCCGACGTCCCGGCGACCTACGCCGAGGGGGCGAGCGGCACGCTCGCGTTCCTGCGCGGCGACCTCGCCCGGGTGGGGAGTGCGCTTCGCGCGGAGATGGAGGCGGCTGCCGAGGACCTCCGCTTCGAGCGGGCGGCGACGCTGCGCGACCGCATCGAGGCCGTGCGCACGACGCTCGAACGGCAGGCCGTCTTCAGCCGTGACAAGGGGGACGTCGACGTGTTCGTCGTCGAGGGTCCCGCCCCCGGCGGGCTCGCCGTGGGTCTCGTGATCCTCTCGCGCGGCGGCAGCGTCGCGGGGCAGGAGCACTTCTTCTTCCGCGAGGCCGCGGGGCGCGCGCCCGCGGACCTCCTCACCGAGTTCGTGCAACGGTACTACGAGCACATGCCGTCCGCGCCGGGCGAGATCCTCGTGCCGGAGACGATGCCGGCGCAGGACGCGCTCGCGCTCGTCCTCGCAGAGAAGCGCCGCGCGCCCGTCGTCGTGACCGTGCCGCGGCGCGGGGACCGCCTGCGGCTCCTCGAGCTCGCGCGCAAGAACGCGGCGTTCCGCCTCCAGCAGGAGCTCCTGCGGCGCGGCGAGCGCGACTTTGCCGAGGAGCTCGAGGCGGTCCGCGCGGCGCTCGACCTTCGCGACACGCCCTCGCGCATCGAGTGCTTCGACGTGAGCCACCTCGACGGCACCGGCGTCGTGGGTTCCATGACCGTGGCGGTGGACGCGAGATCGAGGACCTCCGAGTATCGACGCTTCAAGGTCAAGGTCGACGCGAACGACGACGTCGCCGCGATGAAGGAGATCGTGGGTCGCCGGTACGCGAGGCTCCTCGAGGAGGCGCCGCGCGAGAAGGCGGAGGGCACGGCGCGCTGGCCGTCGCTCGTCCTCATCGACGGCGGGCCGACGCAGCTCAAGGCCGCCGCCGAGACGTTGCGCGCGCTCGGGCTCGAGGACGTGCCCGTCGCCGGCATCTCGAAGCACCGCAGCCGACCAGACGCCGCCGACGAGGTCTGGGTGCCCGGTCGCATCCGGCCGACCGAGGTCGCGGCTCCAGGGTTGCGGCTCCTGATGCGCGTGCGCGACGAGGCGCACCGATTCGCGCTGCAGTACCAGCGTCGCCGCCGCAAGATGTCGATGACGCGGAGCGCCCTCGACGACCTGCCCGGCGTCGGCCCTGCGCGGAAGCGTGCCCTCCTCGCGGCGTTCGGCTCGCCTGAGGGCGTGCTCCGCGCGCCCGAAGGTGAGCTCGCCCGCGTGCCGGGAATCGGGCCGTCGGTCGCGCAGAGCATCCGGGCCTGGATCGACGCGCGCCCGACCCCGTAGCGCGCGGCCGGGCCGAGGCGGGCTCGATACGCCTTGAGGTGCGGGGTTTGCCCTTGCCACCGTCGGGTTCATGGCGCGCCACCGCGTCCTCGTCCCCATGCGGGGAGGCATCGCTCTCGCCATGCTCGCGCTCGTCGCGACGGTCCCGTCCGCGCCCTTCTCGGCGGCCGACGCCCCGAGCGGCGTCCTCCAACGGCACGACTTCTCGGAGGGAGCGGACGGCTGGACCGCGGTCTCGGGCGCCGCGACGGCGGGTCCCTTCGGCGTGCTCGAGGTCCTCGTGGTGGACGGGCGAGCTCGCTCGCCGGCCCTCCCGACGGAGTTGCCCATCCGCGTCGTCGCGAACGTCCTTCCCCCCGCGAGCCCGTACTCCGGTGCGCTCGACGTCGTCGACGCCTCGGGCGTGCGCCTCGCGCGGTTCTACACGTTCGCTGCGGGCTGTTACGTCCAGGTCGCCTCCGGGTCCCCGGTCCGCGTCCCGGGCTGCTGGAGCACCGGGTGGATGCGCGTCGAGTTCGAGCTCGCCTCCGACGGCTACTCGCTCCGCCTCGACGGCCTTGCGCCCGTGACGGGAGCGTACCTCGCCGCGGGGGCGCCAAGCGCGATCGAGGCGAGCGCCGCCTCGCTCGGGCGGCCCATCCGCCTGGACGTCGTTCGCGTCGACCGCGGCCCGCGCGTGGACGACGGGCTCGTGGAATCGGCGTCGT
>DATDQL010000298.1:0-6333 GCA_035292305.1 Thermoplasmatota archaeon | reverse complement strand
TCGGCGGGGGATGGCCTCCTCCTCGAAAAGCCTACCCTACCCTATCGTCGCGGTCCCGTCGCCGGCGTTGCAGAACGGCGCTTCCGCCACCGCGGTCGCCGTCTCGAGGCCGTGCACGACGTTGACGATGGCGTTGCGAGGCAGGAGCGTCGTGACGTAGCGCGCCTGCACGACGAGCCGGGCGCAGGCGCCCGGTTCCATCGCGACGGCCAAGGTGCCGGACTCGCCGGAGCATGCGAGCGAACCGGGCGCCGACGCCGCGAGGCTCCGGGCCGTGCAGACCTCGACGAGGAACAACGGAGGCGCCGGCGCGGGCGACGACACGACGCCGAACGCGAGACGCAGGTCGCGGTCCCCGGCGCGCGTTCCTCGACCGTCGGCCGCCCCGGTGACCCTGACGTCGCAGAGGTCCTCGTCCGTGCACCCGAGGGCGGTCGCGGTCGCGAGGAACGCGGCGGCGCAATCGTCCGCACCGGCGGGGAGGTCGCAGGACGGCGCGCCGGCCGAGAAGACGGCTTCGCTCGCCGAGGCGGCGGCGGGGGCGAGGAGGACGAGCGCGAGGGCGAGGCGCCGGATGGACACGGACGACGATGCGTCGGTCGCGTCAAGAGCGTTTCGCCGTGCACGCATGGGGTGGACGCGGTCTGCACCTGCATGCTCAAGCCTGCCTTTCAGAGCGGGACGAGGGGCCCGAAGTTCAGGTCCTCGAGCGCGCCCGTGAAGGAGATGCCATCCCCTGTGCCGACCAGGGCGTCCCGGGCCGTCGAGAACGGCTCGTAGAGTCTCCCCGCGAGCGTGTACGACCGCGTGCCGCCGCCGTCCAGGGGGACCGTGCCGCGCAGCGGCACCTCCCACCGCCAGAGCTTGCCGTCCTGCTCGGCCGCGTACGGAAGGCACGTGGACTGCACGATGATCGGGCCCTGCCACGCGAGCAGCACGCAGTCGTCGCGCATGATGAGGTCGAGCGCGTTCCCGCGGTCGAGCAGCGCGATGCTCCATCTCCGATCGCCCGCTTCCGCGACGCCGACGCCGGGCCCGCACTCGAACGTGTCGAACCGCTCGAGCGTGAGGACGGCCGTTACGCGGTCCGCGTCGCTCGTGACCTCGACGCCGCGGATGTCCGTCCACGGGTCGTAACAGGGGAACGTCGGCGCGGGTTCCTCGCCCTGCACCTTCCAGACGGCGTCGCGCGCCGGGTCCCACCCGGTCACGGTCCCGGCGGAGCCGACGCTCGCGAGGACGACGAGGCCGAGGAGGATCCTTGGAAGTGTCCGCATCCGGCTCCCCGCGCGAGAGAGGTGCGCGCGCGGCATCAACTTCGTTGCTCATTCCGGCTTCGGCATACGGAGCGCCGAGGGCCTCGACCTCGCTATGGGACCGCGAACACCCAGGCGACCGCGGCCGCTCCCACGGCCCAGCAGTACGGCGCGAACCAGCGGAAGCCCCGGCGGCGGATCACGAAGACGAGGAGCGCGAGCGTCGCGTAGCCGACGATGCCCGCCGCGAGCATTCCCACCCCGTACTCGAGCGGGTACGTCCTCGCGTGGACCCACGCGGCGGGCGTCGCCTGCAAGATCGTCGCCCCGAGGATCGCGGGGATCGACAGGAGGAACGAGAAGCGCGCTGCGAGTTCGCGGTCGATGCCGCGGTAGAGCGCGGCGCCGATGGTCGCGCCCGAGCGCGACACCCCGGGGAAGATCGCGACCCCCTGAAGCGTCCCGATCACGACGGCGTCGCGGAACCCGAACTCGCCGATGCCCCTCCGCGCCTCGCGCCGCTCGCTGAACCATAGGAACGTGCCCGTGACGAGGAGCGCGACCCCCACCGCGAGGACCGAGCCGAAGGCCGCTTCGATCGGGCCCCGCAGAGCGAGGCCGATCGCCGCGGTCGGGACCGTCGCGACGACGAGGAGCACGCCGAGCCGTCGATCAGGGTCGTCGAGGAGGAGCGCTCTCCAGGTCGGCGTCGCCTTCCGGTCCTCGACGATCCTGAGGAACGACCGCAGGATGCCGAGCAGCGCTCGGCGGTAGAACAGGACGACCACCACGAGCGTCGCGACGTGGATCGCGAGGTCGAAGAAAAGCGGCACTTCGATCCCGAAGACCTGCTGCGCGAGGACGAGGTGGCCCGAGCTGCTGACGGGGATCCATTCCGTGAGGCCCTGGACGACGCCCAGGAGGATCGCCTGGAGCATCGTGAGGTCCGCGGCCACGGGCCGCGGACGGCGCTTCGTGGATATGGGTGCGCCGGTGCACGTCGCGGTCACGTTCCGTCGTTGCTGTCTCCCCACGTCGGGATCCCACGGGAGCGCCACCCGGCGGGGTGTTAACGCAGGCCGGTTCATCGCTAGCACCACGTCGCGGCGCGCGACCCCCGGGCGAGGACGATGTTCGCGACGGCGTCTGCGGGAGGCTTCGGGCCGTGCCGAAGGTATATCGCGGCGCACGCGGACTGCCGCTTGGGAGGCCGTCGATGTCGGTGAGGCTGCTCGCTGTCCTCATCCTGAGCCTCGTGGCAGGAGCCGCGACAGCCCAGACGCCGTCACACGACACGTATCTCGATGCTTACCCGATCACGGCGGGCGAGGCGGCACCGACGTTCTCGACCGCTCTCGCCGGTCACTCCTCCGAGCCGCGCCCTTGCGGCTTCGTCGGACGGACGCTATGGTTCTCGTGGACAGCACCGGCGAACGGCATCGCCGTCGTCGACACCGCCGGATCGGACTTCGATACCGTCGTGGCGGCCTACGACGAGACGCCGCCGCGGGCGGATCGCGATGGAGACGGACGGCCGGACGTGCCGTGCGAGGACGACGGGCCGGACGCCTCGCGCGAGGCGCGGCTCGAGTGGCCGGTCGTGTCCGGGCGAGCGTACCTCCTCCAGGCGGGCGGGTTCGCCGGCGCCTCCGGCGTGCTCCGTCTGCGGCTGGACCTCCGGCCCGTGAACGATGCCTTCGCGAACGCGCTCCCCGTCCTCTTCAACGCGACGGGCGCGGGAGTCCGCATGGAGGCCGCGACGACGGAAGGCGGCGAACGCTTCGCGTGCGGAGCGGTCGAGCGCACCGTCTGGTACACGTGGCTCGCCGACCGCACCGGACGGGTCGCGGCGCACACGTTCGGCTCCGACGCGGACACCGTGCTGTCGGCGTACACGGGTCCGTCGATCACGAGTCTACATCCCGTGGCATGCGACGACGACTCGCGCGCGACCGAACACTCCCGCGTGGATCTCGACGTCGCCGCGGGCACACGTTACGCGTTCCAGGTCGGGACGAAGGGCGCCTCCGGCGGGACTGTGACGTTCGTGGTCGAGCAGGCGACGACGAACGACGACCTTCCAAACGCCCGCATCGTCGCGTCGCTCCCGTACCATCATGAGGAGCCGACGGGGTCTGCCGGCACGAGCACGGAGGATCCGCGGCTCCACGGCCCCCCCGAAGGCGACGAGGATCCGCTCCGCTGCGCGCCGAGGGGGTTGTCGTTGAACGAGACCGTGTGGTTCAAGTGGCGCGCGCCCGCGGATGGAGCCGGCCGCGTCGTCGCGGACACGTTCGGGTCCGACCACGATACGATCCTCGCCGTGTACGACCACGAGCCTGGCCCCGATTCCGAGGCAGTCGCGTGCGACGACAACACGGGCCCCGGCACGCTCGACTTCGCCTCGCGCGTCGCCCTGGACGCATCGAATGGGACCGAGTACTGGTTCCTCGCGGGCGCGATACGCCTCGACCCCGATGATCGGACGTTCGCGACGCTCGCGTTCAACCTGGTCCAGGCCCCCGTCCACGACCTGAGGGAGGATGCCTTGGAGATCGACCTGGCCCCAGAGTCGGAGGCGTCGCCGGCCGAGCCCGGGGGGCCTGTCGTGATCCGCGACCCGGCGCCCGTGGAGCTGCCGATCCGGCACGTGACTTCCACGCGCGGCGCGTGGGTCGAGGAGGCTCCCCCGCTGAACTGCGCGGAGATGGGGGCGGACGTCTGGTACGCATTCTCGCCGGTCGAGGACGGCGTGTACGCGGCGGACACCGCGGGCTCGTCGTTCGACACCATGCTCACGGTGAACGGCACCGCCGAGTGCTCCGACGACGCGGGGGGCGCCTCGCGGTCGAGCCTGCGCTTCCTCGGCGACGCCGGAAATGTCACCCTCCTCCGCGTCGGCGGCACCCACGGCGCGACGGGGCGCCTCACGTTCACGATCTCGCAGGTGCGCCCGTCGCACGACCTCGTCGCCGCGGCGAACACGCTCGTGGGCATGCACGCCCGCGCCGAAGACGACGTCGCCGGCGCGACCGGCGCGGGCGAGCCGTCCCTTTGCGGGGCGAGCGCGCTCGGAAGCGTCTGGTACGCCTGGACCGCCCCCGACTCGCGCGAGTTCGTCGTCGACACTTTGGACTCGGATTTCGCGACCGCGGTCGCCATCTGGGAACGCTCCGCGACGGGCGACCGCGGCGCCGCCGTCGCGTGCGGGGCGGCCGACGACGCTCTCGCGCTAGCGCGACCGCGGCTCCGGTTCAACGCGACGCTCGGCGATGCGTATCTCTTCCAGATCGGGAAGACCGACGCGCGGGCGGACATGGATCTCCTCGACGTCAGCGTCGCCCCGTACTTCGTGAACTCGGCCCGGGACCGGGCGGCCCCGATCGGCCCGCTCCCGTTCACGACGGTGTTCGAGTCGGCGGGCGCCCGTCCGTACGGGGGGGAGCCGGCGCCCCCGTGCGCGCCGCAGGCGCGCGCGTGGACGTGGTTCGCCTGGACTCCGCCGGATGACATCCTCACGACGTTCGACGCGCGCGGCTCGGACCACTCGGTGAGCATCGCGATCTACCTCCGAGGCGCTTCGACCCCCGTGGCGTGCGCGACCGCACCAGCCCTGGTCCGGTTCACGCCGCAGGCGGGACAAGAGTACGAGGTGCAGGTCGCTGACGCCGCGAGCACGTCCGGGGAGACGAGGCTCCTCGTCGAGGCGCGACCGCCGAACGACGACTTCGAGAGCGCGGGCCTGCTCAATGCGTCGTGGACGGGCGAGTCCAACGTGACGACGCTCGACACCCGCGGCGCCACGCTCGAGCCTGGCGAGCCACGCTCGGCCGCGTGCGGCGCGCCTGCCGCCACCGTCTGGTACAGCTGGACCCCGGCGGAGACACGACGGCACGTGCTCGACACGCTCGGGTCGGAGCACGACACGAGTCTCGCCGTCTTCACGGGGGACACGTTGGCGTCGCTCAACCTCGTGGACTGCGACGACGACCGCCTACCCGGGCAGACGTGGTCGCGCGTGGTGCTGGACGCGACGGCCGGGACCACGTACCGCATCCAGGTCGGCGGCGCGGCAGGCGCCACGGGAGACCTCGTGCTCACGCGCGCGCGGCCGCCGGGGAACGACGACCTCCACGAGGCCCGGGTGCAAGCCCTCGACCAAGCCGCCGACGTACGGACGGAGGCTGCGTCGACGCGCTGGGCGACCCTGCAACGCGGCGAGGCGATGCCTTGTGGCTCCGTCGACAACACGGTCTGGTTCGCGTGGACCGCCCCACCGCCGACAGCGCGGACGATGGAGCGCGTGAAGGACCTCAACCCCCTCGAGGACGACCAGCACGAGGTCGGCCCCGAGTGGATCGAGCCGGTCCAGCACGTGAACGCGAGCACATTCGGCTCGGGCTTCGACACAGTGCTGTCGGTCTACGAGGGGCCTGGCGGAGCGAATGTCGAATCGGCCGATCGAGCCACTGGTCTCCTGATCGAGTCGTTGTTCCCCCTCGTCGGATGCAGCGACGACGTGGGCGCGAGCCCGCAGTCGCGCGTGGAGTTCGAGGCCCAGCCCGGCCTTCGTTACTTCTTCCAGGTCGGGGGGAGGGGCGGCGCGTCCGGGACCGTCCGGTTCGCGCTCAACGACGCGGTGCTCAACGATCGGCGGGAGGACGCCAACGTCCTCCCCGCGCTCGGAATCCATCGTTCCCAGAAGTTCTTCGGCGCGACGGCGGACCCCGCGTATCCGCATTCCCCTGACGCGGAAGGCCGCGTCTGTCTCGTGGGCGAGGAGTACCGCAACATCACCGTCTGGTATCGGTGGCGGTCGGACGTCGACGGCACGGTCCTCGTCGACACTTCCGGTTCCAGCTCGTTCCCGGTCACCGCGGTGTACGCGGGTGACGCGAGCACGCCGCTGCGCTGCGGCCCCGAGGGACCTCTCGCGTTCCCGGCGACGGCGGAGACGGAGTACTGGTTCCAGTTCGTCGACGACGGGCCCTATGAAACGTTGAAGTTCAGCCTCTCCCAGTCGCCCGCGAACGACGTCCCGGACCCGGACCGGGCAGAGCGGCTGACGGACGGCGCG
>DATDQL010000297.1:0-7731 GCA_035292305.1 Thermoplasmatota archaeon | reverse complement strand
GGTCGTCGAGCAGCGCATCTGCCGTCTCCAGGACAACTCGCCTGTGCTCTACCGGACGCCCGACGGGCTCTACGCCTTCGCCAGCCAGCGCAGCTACCGCGGCGACGAGGTGCGCAGCGGAACGCTCTGGCTCCAGATCGGCACGATCGACGACCTCGCCGACTTCGAGACGCTCTTCGCGGATTTCGCGTTCACGTTCAACTTCAACTTCGCGACCGAGGGCGGGCAGATCGCGTACTACCACGTCGGCCGGCAGCCGCAGCGCGACGACAGGCTCGACCCGCGCCTTCCCCGCCCCGCGTGGGACTCGACGTACGACTGGGACCCCGTGTTCCTGCACCTCGCCGATCTGCCGCACGTCATCGACCCCGCGAGCGGCTACACGGTGAACTGGAACAACAAGGCGGACGGCAACTGGTCGAGCGGCGACTCGCGCGAGCTCTGGGGATCTATCCACCGCGCCGAGATCATGGAGGAGATCCTCCTCGCCCGCATCGCCGCGGCCCCCGGCGGCAAGCTCACCCTGGACGACCTCCGCGAGGTCAACGAGCGCGCGAGCACGCACGAGCCGTACGCGGACGACTTCTACCCGCTCCTCTACGCGGCGGCCTCCGCGGCCGGCAACACCGCGGCGACGAGCGCGCTCTACGCCTGGATGGGCTCGGGCTTCGACTACGCGGACCGGACCGGCGGGCCGGACGACACGCCTGATGGATCCCACGACTTCGCCGCGTTCCGGCTCTACGAGAAGTGGATGAGCGCGTTCATGGACGGGGTCTTCCGCGACGATATCGGCGACTTCACCCGCGCGCCGCGGTGGAACCCGGGCTCCGGCGGCGCGGACCCGCACGCCGCCGACCACGGCGAGCACGGGCAGCCGTTCAACGTCCTCCTCGACGCCGCGAACGGGACGACCGCCCGCGCGTGGTGCGACGACGGCACGACCGATGCGGTCGAGACGTGCGCCGACATCGCCTCAGCGGCCTTCGCCGTCGCCGTCGCGGACGGGACGTGGGACGACGCGTTCCCGATGCGCCAAAGCACGTTCACGGCGCTCGGGGCCGGGAACGCGTACAAGATCCCGATGACGAACCGGCCGAGCTTCCAGCACTTCTACGACTGGGGCCTGCCGGAAGGCGACGCGCGCAGCCGCAACGTAGTGCCGCCCGGAGTGTCCGGGCACATGAACGTCGAGGACTTCTTCGGCATGCAGTGGAAGACGCAGGCCGCCGCCAACGGTTTCCCGCCGCCACCCGGGCCGCTCGCGCCGCCCTCGCACCTCGACGACCAGCTTCAGCTCTACAAGGACTTCGGCGACAAGCCGCTCCTGCACGACGCCGCGACGCTCCTGCAGCAGCACACGGAGAGCGTGACGGTCATCGGGTGACGTTATGCAGGGGCGGCGCGATGCGCCGCCCATGGAAGTCACCGGCGGCTACGCCCTCAAACTCGACGCGACCGCGCCCGCCTTCGACCTGCCGGGGACCGACGGGAGGCGGCACCGCCTCGACGACGCGCGCGACGCGAAGGCGCTCGTCGTCGCGTTCTGGTGCAACCACTGCCCGTACGTGCGGGCCTGGGAGCGCCGCTTCGTCGCGTGGGCCCGCGCCGCCACCGCGGCGCAGGGGGTCGCCGCGTTCGCGATCAGCGCGAACGACGTGAAGCAGTACCCGCAGGACGGGTTCGACGAGATGGCCGTGCGCGCGAAGGAGCAGGACTACTCGTTCCCGTACCTCTACGACGAAACGCAGGACGTCGCGCGCGCGTACGGGGCCCAGGTCACGCCGCACTTCTTCGTGTTCGACGCGCGACGCCACCTCGTCTACCAAGGCCGTTTCGACGACAACAAGGACGTCCCGAGCGCCGTGCAGCAGAGGTTCGTGCCCACGGCCGTCGACGCCATCCTCGGCGGTCGCCCGATCCTCACGAAGGAGACGGCCGCGCTCGGGTGCAGCGTGAAGTGGAAGCGGTGAGGCGTCCGAGAAGCCGCGATGACGCGATGGAATGTGGGAGCCCACCCTGTCCAGGGCGCAGAGCCCGGTGCGTCTCCCGCGACGCGGCGAAGGCTCAAGACCGCCGCTGCCGTTCACCGGTGCGATGCCGGCCGAGTGGACCTGGCGCGCGGTCGTGCTCGTCGCGCTCGGCGGCGCGCTCGGCTGCGTCCTGCGGTACTTCGCCGGCGTCTGGCTGTCACGCGGAGGGTTTCCGTGGGGCACCGTCGCCGTGAACCTCGCGGGCTCGTTCGCGATCGGCGTCGTCATGTTCGCCGCGATCCAGCGCGGCACGTTCGGCCCGGAAGCGCGCGTGTTCCTCGTGACCGGCATCCTCGGGGGCTTCACCACGATGTCGAGCTTCGCGTACGAGACCTCAGCGTTCGTGGACGATTCGGAATGGGCGCGCGCGGCGGGGTACGCGACGCTCAACGTCGTCGGCAGCCTCGGAGCCGCCTTCCTTGGTCGCGCGACCGTGACGGCGATGGCGGGGTGATCCGATGGACCTGGACGAGCGCGCGACCCTTCTCCGCGTGTACCTGGGCGAGGCCGACAAGCACGGCCACGAGGCGCTCTACAAGCACATCGTCAAACTCCTGCGGGAACGCGGCTTCTGGGGAGCGACCGTCCTACGCGGCGTCATGGGGTTCGGCGCGAAGAGCGTGCTCCATGCGACGAGCCCGATCCGGCTCAGCCAGGACCTGCCCATCGTCATCGAGGCCGTCGATCGCCCCGAGAAGGTCGAGGCCGTGCTTCCTGAGCTCGAAGCGCTCGTGCACGAGGGCCTCATCACGACCGAGGAGATCCGGGTCCGTCGGCACGCGCCTCGGCGCGGATGAACCGTCGGAGCCCGGCCCGGAACGTTGAAGCGGAAGCCGCCGATGGCACGGCGATGGCGAAGCGCACGCGCACGACGACGCGCATCGCGACCGACCTCATCCACGCCGGCCAAGCTCCGGACCCCGCGACAGGCGGCGTCGTCGTGCCGCTGAATCTCTCCACGACGTTCGCGCAGGACGCGCCGAACGTGCACAAGGGGTTCGACTACTCGCGCGCCGGCAACCCGACGCGCGCGGCGCTCGAGGAGGCCATGCGAGTTCTCGAGCGAGGCGCGGGCGCGTCGGCGTTCTCCTCGGGCATGGCCGCGCTCACGACACTGACGAACACGCTGTCCGCCGGCGATCACGTCGTGTCGGAACAGAACGTCTACGGCGGCACGGTCCGGTACTTCTCCCAGGTCGCATCGCGTTTCGGCGTCGAGTTCACGTTCGTCGACGCGAGCGACCCGGCGAACGTCGAACGCGCGATGCGCGAGACCACGAAGCTCGTGCACCTCGAGACGCCGACGAACCCGAACCTCCGCCTCGCGGACATCGCGGCAGTGTCGGACGCGGCGCACGAGCACGGCGCCATCGTGTCCGTGGACAACACGTTCGCCTCGCCGTACCTGCAGCGCCCCCTCGAGCTCGGCGCGGACGTCGTGCTCCACAGCGCGACGAAGTACATCGGCGGCCACAGCGACGTGCTCGCGGGGATCCTCGTGTGCAAGGACGCTGATCTCGCGGAACGCGTCCGGTTCCTCCAGAAGTCGATCGGCGCCGTCTGCTCGCCGTTCGACGCGTTCCTCCTGCTGCGCGGACTCAAAACGCTCCACGTGCGCATGGACCGGACCTGCGAGAACGCGGCGCGCATCGCGGAGACGCTCGCCGACCACCCGCGGGTGGCGGCCGTGAACTACCCGGGCCTCGCGTCGCATCCTCAGCGCGCGCTCGCACGGCGCCAGATGCGCGCGCCGGGCGGCATGCTCTCGTTCGAGCTCAAGGGCGGCGGGCGGGCGGCGCGGAAGGTCCTGATGGGCACGACGGTGTGGACGCTCGCGGAGAGCCTCGGCGCCGTCGAGAGCCTCATCTCGCATCCGGCGTCGATGACCCACGCGTCGGTCCCGAAGGCGCAACGCGAGAAGGCCGGCGTCACCGACGGGCTCGTGCGGCTTTCCGTCGGCATCGAGGACGCGGACGACCTCGTGGACGACCTGCGTCGGGCGCTGCGGTGAGGCCGCCTGCTAGAGCCTTTATCCGCCCCGTGCCCGTCCTCCGCGCGATGCGCTCGTCCGCGGCCCCCTTCGCCGTGCTCGTGACCGTGCTCCTCCTCGCGGGCTGCTTCGGCCGCGCGCAAGATGGGGAGCCGACCGAGACGACTTCGACCGACGCATCCGGCGCCGCCGGCGCGTCTGGCACCGCCGCGACGACCGGCGCTGCGGCTTCCGGCAAGCCTTCGACCGCGCCGAACGCGACGGCGCTCGGCCACATGCCGCACATGCACGACTACTGGCTGCAGGGCGACCGCGTCGTACTGTTCGACGAGGACGTCGAGATCGGCGTCGAGGAGACAGTGTACTGGACCGGCGTCAACGAGTTCGTGTTCAAGCGCACGGCCGTCGGCGGCTCGCTCTGGCGCCTGCCGGACGGCGCGACGATCTACGAGGGCACCGGCGTCCTCGAGGTCACGGCGACGTACGACGCGCCGTCCTCGAACCTCGGCATGTCGTACATCTCCGGCAACGGGGGCACGGACTGGGAAGGGCCCGTCGCGCTCCCGAGCGGCGAGGTGACCGCGCTCGATGTCACCGCGGACATGACCGACATGCCGCACATGACGAAGAGCCGCTGGCAATTCTACTTCGCCCCGGCCGAGGGCGGCGCCCTGATCGACCGATTCCACCTCAAGGTCGAGATCGTCCGCATGCGCGACATCATGGAGTTCCCAGGACACCCCGACCTCTGGAACGGAGCCGACTCGAAGATCCTCCACCAGGCACCCGGCAAGAGCGCGCAGGTGAGCTACGCGAAGCGCATCCCGAACTTGCTCCTCGAGCGCGAGTTCGGCGAGCACTGGATCGTTCCTGCCGAGCTCGTCCCGATGGAGACGCTGACCATCGAGGCCGAGGTCACCCTCACGAAGGCCGAGGCGAGTGTCGGCTCCGTCGACGAGATCCGGTTCTTCTTCTTCCCCGCCGACTCGAACGATCCGATCCGCGTCCAGGTCTTCGAGGGCAGCGTCGCCGAGAAGCGGGTCGTGTTCCGCGTGCCCGTCGTCATGGAGAACACGGACAGCCCGTACGCGCCCGAGAGCCAGTGGCGCTTCCTCGTCGAGGCCGCGACGAAGACGGCCGGACAAGACATCGAGCCGACGTGCGGCGGTTGCGTGGACACGGACATCGAGTTCGAGCTCACGCTCGTCGCCTACAAGGCCGAGCTCGAGGGCGCGAAGACCATGGGCGACTGACGCCGCGAGGAACGCCGCCGCGGCGCGACCGTCAAACGCCGTATCGGGAACGCTTATAAGCGCACATCCGGGTCGAACGCCCGGAAGGGAGAGGTTGTCCAGGTCCCGTGTCCACCGCTTCGTCGCGGTGCTGCTCGCCGTCCTCGCGATCGCCGTGTCCGTGCCCTCGCTCGTGGCGGAGAGCGGCACCGACGAGACGACCGGCGCGCCGGACGGGCAGGGCCGCATCGCGAGCACCGCCGCGGACGTCCTCTCCTTCGTCGCGGGCCTCGACGTCGACGTAGTCGGCTTCCACGTCGAACACGAGGTCTCACGCGATCTCGGCGATCCACGGACGACCCTCGTCCCCGACACGGGGGCCGACGTCGAGTTGTCCGACGTGGCGCCGGAGGACCTGCCCGCCGACCTCGGCGTCGACGCGAGCCTCGCTCGGCATCGCGGCGCGACGACGGTCACCGACACGGGGAGCGTGGCCGTCGCGTCAGCGGCGCCCGTCACATGGGTCACCCCGCACGCGGGCCTCCTCGCTGGAGCCACGCTGGCCGCGCTCGCAGCGCTCACTTGGGTCTGGCCTCACCTGAAGAAGCTCGCGGTCCTCGGCCTCTACGCGCACATCGGACGCGCCGAGGCCCTCGAGAACCAGGTCCGCGAGCGCGTGTTCGCGCTCATCAAGGCCGAGCCGGGCATCCACGCTTCCGACCTCGCCGCGAAGGCAGGAGTGTCCTGGGGCACCGCGACGTACCACCTCGACGTGCTCTCGCAGTGCGGCATGATCGTCGCCCACAAGGACGGTCGCTACCGGCGCTACTTCGCGAACGGCTGCCCTGGCGACAAGGACGTGCAGAGCATCCTGCGCAACGCGCGCAGCGCCGCGGTACGGGACCTCGTCGCCCTGCGCCCCGGACTCTCGCAGCGCGACCTCAGCGAGGCCGCCGGCATGTCCCCGCAGGCGCTGCACTGGCACCTCGTCCGCCTCGAACGAGCCGGGCTCGTGCGCCGCGAGCGCGAGGGCCGCATCGTGCGGCACTTCGCCGGCGCGTGACCCGCGCAGGGCCCGGGCCGAGGCGACGACCGACGTGATCCGCACCCCCACCATCCCGCGCCCGAGCCTTCCCGAGCCCGAGCCCGGGCCCGCGCCCTTAAGTCCCGGACTCCCCCTCCGTCCCGCGTGGCGTCGGAGAAGGAGACGCGCGACGACATCGAGCGCATCAAGCAGGGCAACCCGAAGTACCGGGCGAAGCTCGCGGAGGCCGGGAAGCTCTTCGTGCGGGAGCGGCTCCACCTCTACTTCCCGGAGGGCCCCGCGTTCGAGGACGGTCTCTTCGCGGAGTTCGGGGACGCGGACATCCCGGCGGACGGCATGGTCACGGGCGCAGGCGAGCTCCCCGACGGGCGCCGCGTCTTCTTCATCGCGAACGACTACACCGTGAAGGCCGGCTCGATGGCCGAGATTGGCGTCGAGAAGTTCCTGCGGGCCCAGGAGCGCGCGCTACGAGCGCGCAAGCCCTTGATCTACCTCATCGACTCGAGCGGCGCGCGCATCGACAAGCAAGCCGGCTTCTTCGCGCAGCGCGGCGGCATCGGCCGCTACTTCTACAACCACTCGCTGCTCAGCGGCGTCGTCCCGCAGATCAGCGTGATGTACGGCCCGTGCGTCGCGGGCGCCGCGTACACGCCCGTGTTCTGCGACTTCAACATCATGGTCCGCTCCACGAGCGCGATGTGCATCGCGTCTCCGCGCATGGTGGAGATGGTCACGGGCGAGAAGGTCGCGATGAAGGACCTCGGCGGCCCCGACATGCACATGGCCGAGTCCGGAAGCGCCGACTTCGTCGTCGACACGGAGGAGGAAGCGGCCGAGGTCGCCCTGCGGCTCCTCGCGTACCTCCCGGACAGCTGCGACGTGGAGCCGCCGCGCGCCTCGCCCGTGGCGCCGGAGCGCGCGTTCTCGGAGGACCTCATGCCCGAGGACCCGAACCGCGCGTTCGACGTCCGCGAGGCGATCCGTGCGGTCGTGGACGCGGGCTCGTTCCTCGAGGTGAAGGAGGGTTATGCAGGCGAGCTCGTGACGGGCTTCGCCCGCATCGACGGCCGCGCCGTCGGCATCGTCGCCAACCAGCCGCGCGTGAAGGCGGGCGCGATCTTCCCCGAATCCTCCGACAAGGCGGCCGAGTTCATCTGGAAGTGCGACGCGTTCAACGTGCCGCTCCTCTTCCTGTGCGACACGCCCGGCTTCATGGTGGGTTCGGACGTCGAGCGCAAGGGCATCCTGCGCCGCGGCCGGAAGTTCATCTACGCGACATCGATGGCGACCGTGCCGAAGATCACGGTCGTCCTGCGGAAGGCGTACGGCGCGGGTCTCTACGCCATGTGCGGCGGAGCGTACGAGCCCGAGGGCGTGCTCGCCCTCCCCACCGCCGCGATCGCGGTCATGGGCCCGGAGGCGGCGATCAAC
>DATDQL010000296.1:0-2654 GCA_035292305.1 Thermoplasmatota archaeon | reverse complement strand
CCTCGCTCTCCGACACGACGAGGTCGAGACCGCCGCGTTCCACGCCGCGCGGACCCGGAAGGGAGCGGACGCGCTCGAGGCGCAGATCGCGGAGGCGACGGGCATCGACCCCGAGCACGTCGTCGTCGACGCGCCCGCGCTTCCCGTCGGCGGCGACCTCGCCGTCCCCTTCGTCGGCGAGGACGGCGCCGTCGTCCCTGTGACGGAGCTCTCGCAGCTCGTCTCGACGCTCGCGGAGGCGCAGCTCGACCACTGGAGGCTGCGCGTGTTCGCGCCGCGCGACAGGCGCGAGGAGGTCGCGCGCGTGGCGGGAAGGCTGCTGCGACGTTAGGCTGCCCTCGCTCCATGCTTCGCCCCGCGGGAGCAAGCCTTTAAGACGAGATGCCTGCACTCCCGGCCCGAGCATGGGCGTCGTCCTGAACCTCGCGGACCTGCGGCGCGCGGTCGAGCGGCGCTTCCCCGTCTACGACGTGCAGACCGACGAGAACGTCGCCGCGTTCTACGTGACCGTCGACCCCGCCACGCTCGAGAGCGACTTCGACGCGCTCCGTCGCGACCTCAAGCTCGAGCAGCTCGTGCCGATCCTGAAGTATCAGGGCGGCGAGCACGCGGTGTACGTCGTGCACCGGCCCGAGCGCGCGTACCGCAGCCGCCGCGTGAACCTCGTCCTCTTCATCGCGACGTGGATCACGACGACGCTCGCGGGCGCCTCGGCGTGGTTCTTCTACTCGCACCCCGGACAGCTCTTCGGGGAAGGCCAGGGCCTCGACGGGCTCAAGGCGATCTACGCGCCGCAGACGCTCTTCTTCGGCTTCCTCACCTTCGCGCTGCCCCTGATGCTGATCCTCGGCATCCACGAGATGGGCCACTACGTGCTCTCGCGCCGCCACGGCATGGAGGCGAGCCTCCCGTTCTTCATCCCGCTCCCGCCGTTCATCCAATCCGTCGAGATCGGGACGCTCGGCGCGTTCATCAGCATGCGCGAGCCCATCCCCGACCGCAAGGCGCTCCTCGACATCGGCATCTCGGGCCCGATCGCGGGCTTCGTCGTCGCGATCCCTGTGCTCTTCATCGGCATGCTCCTCATGGCGGCGAACCCTGTGTTCCTCCCGGAGGCGCAAGTGGAGGGTGCCGCGCAGCTCGGCACGCCGCTCCTCTACAACGTGCTGGCGCTCCCGTTCGACTTCCCCGACGCGCAGGTCATCCACCCGACCGCGTTCGCGGGATGGGTCGGCCTGTTCGTCACGGCGATCAACCTCCTGCCCGCCGGGCAGCTCGACGGCGGTCACGTCGCGGCGGCCATGTTCGGCGACAAGGCGCGGTACGCCTCCTACGCGTCCGTGGCCCTCCTCGCGTCGCTCGGGTTCGGGCTCCTGCGCCCGCTCGGCATCCCGCAGTACAGCGGCTGGGTGATGTTCGCGCTCCTCGTCGCCTTTCTCGGGCTGCAGCACCCGCCGACCTTGAACCACGTGACGAAGCTGGACACGAACCGGAAGGTCCTCGGCTGGCTGACCTTCGGGCTCATGGTGCTGTGCTTCACGCCGGTCCCGATCTCGGGCTGACCCGGAGAGCGACGAACGGCCGCCGCCGGCCCCTCGCCAAACCCTTATAGAGGGACGCGACAAGTCGCGGGACGTGCCCGGCGTCCTCGTCCTCGGGGTGGACCGCGACGACGACTTCGGGCGCAAGCTCAGCATCCCGACGCCGATCGTCGGCCGCGAAGGGAACGTCGACGCCGCGACGCGGATGCTTCTCGTCGATCCCGAGGAGAGCGACGCCAACTCCATGTTCGCGGCGGTCTCCACGCTCGACGAGCTGCGCAAGGCCGGCGAGGTCGCCGAGGTGGCGACCATCTGCGGGGCCGGGCGCGTGGGCGTCGTCTCCGACCGCAAGCTCGCGCGCGAGCTCGACGACGTCCTCGAGCGAGTGCGGCCGGATCGGTGCATCTTCGTCACGGACGGCGCGGAGGACGAGTTCATCCTCCCCCTCGTCGCGAGTCGCGTGCGCGTCGACCACGTGCGACGTGTCATCGTGAAGCAGCACGCCGGCCTCGAGGGTGCGTTCTACGTCATGCGGAAGGCGCTCGAGGACGACAAGTTCCAGCGCACGTTCCTGATGCCGCTCGCGCTCGCGCTCCTCGTCTACGGCATCTTCGGCGTGAGCGGCCAGCCCGACCTCGGCCTCGGGGCGATCGCGCTCACGGTCGGCGTGTACTTCCTCGCGAAGGTGCTGCGTCTTGGCACCGGGATCGGCCGTGTCGTCGGCGACGCGTACGCCGGGCTCACGAGCGGGCGCGTCACGTTCTTCACCACGATGCTCGCGCTCGCGCTCGTCATCGGCGGCGCGATCGTGGCCGCGAACGCGGTCTACCGCTTCGAAGGCGAAACGACGCCCCTGCGGCTCGGGCTCCTCGCTGGCACGAAGCTCGTGTGGTGGCTCGTCGCCGCCGGCCTCGTGAGCGCGACGGGCCGCGTCGTGGACGCGTGGCTGAAGGACCACCGTGTCCTCTGGACGTACTGGAACCTCCCGTTCAGCCTCGTTGCGCTCGGCCTCGTCCTCACAGGGGCCATCGGTATCGTGCAGCGCGTCGTCGACGGACTATCGCCCGCGCTCGGGGTGACGGAGCTCCTGCAGCTCGCGCTCGGATTCGGCGT
>DATDQL010000295.1:0-2968 GCA_035292305.1 Thermoplasmatota archaeon | reverse complement strand
CAGCGTGAGTCGCGCCCGGTACCCCGCCGCGGCGAGCTCGCGCGCCGCCCACGACGAGACCCGGAGGATCGCGTGCGCACTGAACCCTTGGTGCGTCACGAGCAGTGCTCCGGATTTCGTCACCCGGAGCATGCCTCCTGGCTTCGCGCCCTCCGCGTCCTTGGCGGGCTTCGCGACCTCCAACGTCGCGCGCACGTCGGCCACCGCGATCCCCGCGAGGCCCTCGATGCGCCGATCCTCGACCCGTAGGCTGAACAGCGCGGGCACCGGGGCCTCCACCGTGTGTCCGAGCTGGGCCGCGAACGCGAGTCCCTGCGGATTCGAGCCCGTCGCGAGGAGGAGGCGATCCGACGCGAGGATGTCCCCCGAGCGCAGGCGCAGCCGGAACCCCCCTTCCACGCGCTCGAGCCCCTCCACCCGCACGCCGGAGCGCAAGCCGACGCCGAGGCGTTCCGCCTCGCGCAACAGACAGTCCGCGACCGTGTGAGCGTCGTCCGTCACGGGAAAGACGCGTCCATCGTCCTCCGTCTTCAACGCCACGCCCCGCGCCTCGAACCAAGCGACCGTGTCCTTCGCCTGGAAGCGCGCGAACGCCTGCCGCAGCTCCTTCGCGCCGCGAGGATAGTGCTCCACGAAGCGCGCCGGATCGAAGAGCGCGTGCGTCACGTTGCACCGCCCGCCCCCGCTTACGAGCACCTTCTGCAACGGGCGCGCCGCCGCTTCGAGGATCGTCACCGACGCCCCGAGCTCCGCCGCGCGGATCGCGGCGAAGAACCCCGCCGCGCCGCCACCGAGGACGACCACGCGTCGCACGCGGGGCGAAGGATGGCCGCCTACAAGACTTGCAGCATCACCCCGCGCCGCGAACGAACGCGACGAACTCCTTCGGACGGGTCCGAGCGAAGGCGAGCAGGAGCCTCACCGCCAACGGATGCGAGGAGCGCCGCCCCGAGACGAGCCGCGCGAGCGCCGTGACCTCATCGAGGTCCGGCTTGTCCTCCACGAACACGTGCGCGCTCGTCGTGAGGTCGCTTCCGGAGACGAGGAAGCGGGCCGGCGGGGGGCCGCGGGAGGTGAATGTCCCGAAGTCCCGGAAGGGCGACGGCGTCGGGGAGGGCTTCGAAGGCTTCGTTCGGCGCGAGGGCTTCGAAGGTTCCGAGGGTTTCGCGCCTTTCGAGCCCTTCGAAGGCTTCGAGCGGTTCGAACCGCCCGTGCCGCGCGTTCCGCTCGACTCGATCCGCTTGTACTCCGAGATGCGCGAGAGCCGCATGACGGCGGTTCGGCCTCTTCCCTCATGGGGTTTGTCCCGAGGTCGCGAGAAACGTCCCCGCCGCGGCCCCGCGCGCCTCACGCGGGCACGCGGTCGCCGTGCGCCGTCGGCGCGGAGACGACGATGAAGTCGACGTCCGCGTCGGAGCGGTTCCGTATCTGGTGGGGGACGCCGGGGGGGCACCTCGATGCCTTCGGGGGCGCGGAGGGTGTGTTCCACGCCTGCGACCTCGAGGGCGGCCTCGCCGGCGAGCACGAGGATGAACTGCCGCGCGCGTTCGTGGCGGTGTCGCGCGTCGCTCGTAGCGGGGGGCATGTGTTCCGAGGTGATGCTGTGGTCGTCGCGGCGCAGGAGGTGCCAGCCGTCGCAACGGTCGCGCGATCGGTAATGCTCTGCGTTCGTGCGGGAGACGGTCACGGGGGCCCGCACGGGATGCGGCCCCTAGAGACAAGCGACGGATCTGGGACGGTCGTCGCCTGGCCGCGTCGATGAGCGGACGGCTCATCGTCCGAGATCTATCGTGGGCTCGAGGTGGCCGACCTCGCGCCCGACGACGTTCGTGACCGGGGGCCGCCACCAGTCGCCGAGGACCTCGAGGGCGCGGCCTTCGAGCCAACCGAGCTGACGGCAGGCTTCGACGACCGCGGGGTGCGTGGCGCGGGTCGCGCCGTCTTCCACCTTGACGGCGAGGCCGAGGCCGGTCTCGAGGTCGGCGACTCCGTGGAACCCTTCCGCCCCGCCCTTCGCGAGGATGCGGCCTTCCGCGGCTTCCATGAGCGCGGTGTCGATGCGCTCGCGGCCGGCGACGTAGTATGGATGCGCGACGATCGCGGTCGCGACGCGCTTCGCTGCGGCTGCTTCTTTCGGCGTCAGCTCGTCGGGTCGTACGAGGCGCGCGAACGCCGTCGCCGTCGCCGCAAGGGGGACGCAGAAGGTCGGGACGCCGCACCCGTCGACCGCGAGGCCGATGGTGGCAGGGGCGACGCCTGTGAACGTGGAGATCGTGCGCAACGCGAGCTGCTGGTACGGGTGCTGCGCGTCGAGGTAGCCCGCGGGATCCGCGCCCATGGCGAGGCTCGCGGCGAGCATGCCTGCGTGCTTGCCGGAGCATCGATGATGGATCGGGGTGAATCCCTTCCCGGCCGCGCGCGCGCTTTCCTTGTCCATCGGGGGGAGCGCGCCGCATCGCAGCGCGTCGGCGCGGAGGCCGAGCCGGGCCAGGATGCCTTCGGCGAGCGCGACGTGCGCGGGCTCGCCGTTGTGGCTCGCGCACAGCAACGCGAGCTCCTCGTCCGTGAGCCCGAACTTCTCGCCGGCGCCCGTGAGGAGGACGGCGGCCGCCTGGAACGGTTTCGCGGAGGAGCGCAGGAAGGTCTCGAGCGCCGGGTCTCCCGCCGAGGCGACGACGCGGCCGCGCGCGTCGCACACGATCGCGTGAACGCGGTGCGCGCTCTCGACGTGTCCGCCGCGCATCACGAGCACGCGCCCGGGTTCCACGCGCGTCGAATGTCCGCGGGGCCTATCAAGATGACAGGACATGTCAACGACCCCTTGCGGGCGGGCGGCCATGCTCATGTCGGCCAGGCGACAGACCGGGGTCCGCGACTCCGACGGGTCGCCTCCGATGCGGTCGTTCCCCCGAGCAGACCGCCGCCCCGGCGGCAGCAGCCGCCGGGGCTCCTGGTCTCCGCGAGGGAC
>DATDQL010000294.1:0-2237 GCA_035292305.1 Thermoplasmatota archaeon | reverse complement strand
CCTCGACGCGCGGCCCCGATGGCACGAGCGTGACGGCCCGCCCCTGACGCGCGACGTCCCGAGACCAGATCCACGCGAGGACCCCGCCCGTCGCGAACATCACGAGGCCGTAGAAGCCCGGGATGATCGCGGCCTCGGCCGAGCCGAGCTGGCCGACCGCGATCGCGATGCCGAGCGTGCCGTTCTGGAACCCGACCTCGATGCTCACGGCCCGCTCCTGCGCCGTCGAGAGCCCCGCGAGCCGGCCGAGGACGAGGCCGGAGCCGAGCGCGAGGATGTTGAGCACGAGGACGGCCGGGACGCTGCGCGCGGCGAGGGTCCAGAAGTCCGCGCGGTTCGCGAAGATGACGCCCGCGATGACGAGCGCGAGGAAGAGAGCGGAGAACAGGCGCATGGGCCTCTCCGCGCGCGACGCCCAGACGGGGCGCACGCGCCGCAGGAGCATCCCGAGCACCACGGGGACGACGACGACGGCGACGACGAGGCCCGCCATCTCGAGGAACGAGACCTGGACGCGCGCGCCTTCTCCGAGCACGACGCGCGACAGGACGAGGAACGCGAGCGGCGTCGTGATCGCGCTCGCGATGCTGTTCACGGCGGTCACCGTGACGGAAAGGGCGGCGTCGGCTCGCGCGAGCCAGGTCACGAGGTTGCTCGTCGTCCCGCCCGGGCAGCATGCGAGCAGGAGCAGTCCGAGGACGAGGGTGTCGGGCCACGCGAAGACGCGCAGGAAGAGCACCGCGACGAGGGCGGCGACGACCGGCAGCACGAGGACCTGCGCGACGAGACCGACCGCGACCGCGCGCGGCTGGCGCGCGATGCGCGCGAAGTCCGCGCCCGTGAGCGACATGCCCATACCGAACATGACGACGGCTAGCGCGAGGGGAAGGACCACGTCCGAAAGCGCGTTCGTGACGAGCCCCTCGCCGGCCATCGCGCCCGCAGAGGCGGAGGGCTACTTCACGCCACCGGGCACGCTCGGGGCCGAAATTGGGAACAGCTTGATGCGCGGGGAGTCCCGGTGATGCGCCGTGGAACCCGGAACGACAGAGCTCGCGACGCTGGGCGGAGGGTGCTTCTGGTGCCTCGACGCCGTATTCTCGCGGCTGAAGGGTGTCGAGAAGGTCGAGAGCGGCTACGCGGGCGGCTTCGATCCGCGCCCGACCTACGAGGCCGTGTGCGACGACGTCACGGGCCACGCGGAGGTCGTGCAGGTCACGTTCGACCCCACGACGTTGCCGTACCGGACGCTCCTCGAGGTGTTCTTCTCGATCCACGACCCCACGACGGAGGACCGTCAGGGCGCGGACGTCGGTTCGCAGTACCGGTCGATCGTCCTCGCGCACTCGCCCGAGCAGGAGCGCGTGGTGCGGGAGCTCGTCGCCGAGCTCGAGCGCGACGGCGGCTTCCCCGGGAAGATCGTGACGGCGGTCGAGCCGTTCCGCGAGTTCTTCCCCGCTGAGGCGTACCACCAGGACTACTACGCCAAGAACCCCGCGGCAGGCTACTGCCGCGCAGTGGTCGCGCCGAAGGTCGCGAAGCTGCGCGCGAAGTGGGCGCCGCTGCTGCGCGCGTGATCACGCCGCCCTCGGGAGCGGCCTGCGTTTCTCGAACCATAGGGCGGCACCGCCCACGAGCGCGCCCCACACGACGCCGATCACGACCGAGCTGAGGAGGAGTTGGAGGCGGATCGCCAGTGTCACGACGCCGCCGAAGCTCGCGGCCACCTCGTCGTTGCGCGCGAACATGACGTGCGCGAGCGAGGCCTGGAGAGCGCCTGTGACGACGCCCGCGACGACGCCGGCCGCGAGCAACGTCGCGAAGGGTGGCGAGCGCCTCGCGCGAACGACCGGCACCCAGAGCGCGGCGGCGAGGGCCGTCCACAGGACGAGTTCGACCTCGGGTCCGGACAGCTGCAGGACCGAGTTGAGCGCAGGGAGGACGCCGGTCGCGCCGAGCGCCGCCGCCGTGACGGGGTCGAACCGGAGGGCCATGCGGGGGGATCCCCCAGGCACACGAGAACGCATGTCCCGGGTTTGAGCCGGAACGGCCTGCGCCCCAAGCGGGCCACGCTCCTGAAGCCACTCGCGTGATCACTTCGACTCGATCTCTTCCTTCTTCTTGTGCTTCGCCGCCTTCGGGCGCGGGCCCGCAGGGCGTCGGTGGGCCGGGTACGGCTCGCCGTGGGAGGAAGGGCGTCTCGACTGGACGCGGGGTGCGAAGTTGGAGCGCATGGG
>DATDQL010000293.1:0-11552 GCA_035292305.1 Thermoplasmatota archaeon | reverse complement strand
CGCGGCGTCGAGCCCGTCCTTGCCGCCGAGCTTCAGCTTGAGGACCGTGAAGCCTCGGGCGAGGTGGTCCATGGCCTCCGCGGCCATGACGTCCGGCGCGTCGAGGGAGACCGTGAACGACGTCGCGAGGCGCGCGGGCGGCAGGCCGTAGAGCTCGCGCGCGTGCCGCCCCTCCTTGCGGCCGACGAGGTCGTGGAGCGCGAGGTCCGCGCCGCACCGCGCCGCGGGGTTGCCGCACACGTCGACGTGCGTGCACGCGAGCCAGTCCAGCGCGCCGCGCGCGTCGAGCGGCTCGATCTCGCTCGCGACCCAGCGGAGGAACGCATCGACGGTGTCGAGGTCCTCCCCCGTGACGCGCTTCGCCGGCTGCGCTTCTCCCCACCCTTCGTGCCCGCCGTCACGGGCGCGGACGACGACGGTCTCGAAGCGCGTCGTGGTGCCGGTCGCGATCTTGAACGGGCGCGCGGTGCGGAGCTCGACGGCGCGCCACTCCAGGCGCACCATCAGAGCAAGCCCCGCTTCGCGGCCATGTCGAGGACGCCGTCCAGGATCCGCGCGACGCCGCCCTCGCGGTAGACGTCGGCGGCGGGAATCCCGGTCTCGGCCTCGGCCTTGCGCAACTCCTGCGCGGCCTGCGCGTCGGAGAGGCCGCGCGTCATGAGCGCGAGGGCCGCGACCTTGCCGCCCGTCGTGGGCTCGAGGAGCATCTCGTTGGCGCGGACCTCGAAGGGGAGCGGGTTCGTGCGGAACGGCCGCGCGCACGGGAACCTCAACGTGTCGCGCGCGGGCTCGTCGCACAGCACGAGGAGGTCCGGGAACGCGCCGTGGAGCAGCGCGGCCGTGACCCCGCTGTAGGCAGGGTGCGTGATGCACCCTTGGCCCTCGACGAAGATCGGGCTCTTCCCGCGCGCGGCGCACGCGAGAACCATCCGCTCGACCTCGCCCGCCATGAAGTCGCCGACGATGGCGTCGACGGGCGCTCCCTCGTCGCAACCGACCATGATGCCGGTCTGTCCGGTCGCGACGAAGGCCGCGTCGAGACCGCGACGGCGCGCCTCCCGGGCGAGCTCCACGGTCGCGGTCATCTTGCCGCTCGAGCAGTCCGTCCCGACCGTGAGCACGACGAGGCTGTCGACGAGCGCGCCTTCGCCCGTCGTGATGCGGCGCTCGACGGGCGGCCGACGCACGTCCACGATGCGCCGTCCGACGCGGCGCGCGGCCTCGGCGAGCGCGGGGTCGTCGTTCAGGAAGGTGTGGAGGCCGGACACGACGTCCATGCCCGCACGGAGCGCGTCGAGGAGCTCGGCGCGCCAGTCCGCGGGGAGCGCGCCGCCCACGGGCGCGATGCCGATGAAGAGCGCGTCGGGCCGCAGCGCGGCGGCGTCCTTGACCGAGGCGACGACCGGGACGCCCGTCGCCCACGGGATGACTGCCCCCGCGTCCGTGCCCGCCTTGGAACGGTCCACGACGGCGACGACCTCGTCGCGCCGGTACCGCAGGAGGCACGCCGCGGTCTTCGCGTCCGTCGGCGCGAACTTGTCGTGGGCGAGGATCGCGATGCGCATCGGACCGAGCGATGCTCCCTGCGGGCTAAGAGCATCGCGGTCGCACGAGGGCCAGGGCAAGCGCAAGGGCAAGCGCAAGGCGAGGGCAAGGGCCAGGAAGGGCCAGGGCGAGGGCGACCGTCGACACGGCCGGGCGTGATGACACCGGGACCTTCGCCCCTCCGGTTCCTCCGTCGCCTCCGTTTTTTCCTGGCGGGGGGCAACGGACGGTGCGCGCGAGAGCGCCGACACGGTCCGTAGCCCCCATCCAAGGAACAACGGAGGAAACGGAGGCACGGACGGTAGTGGGTCAGGCCGTGGCAGACGCGGCCGATACGTGGCCCGGTCGTTCGCGGCAGCTCATTCGTCGAAGACCGGAAGACGGGAGGACCTACTCCTTGGAAGTCTGGTCTTTCGGTCTTCCGGTCTTCGACGAATGCCTTGCTCACATGCGGGACCGTGGCCAGGTACCGACGGAGGAGCGGAGGCTTGGTCGGCCGATCCCAACCGCGACCCTGGCCCTTGTCCGTGCCGTTCCTGGCCCTCGCCTTGCGCTCGCCCTTGCCCTCGCCTTGCGCTTGCGCTTGCCCTCGCCTTGCGCTTGCGCTTGCCCTTGCCCTCCGTCATCGCAAGAACCTTCATGACGGCCGCGCGCCTCCGCCGCCCGTGCGCCGGCTCGTGCTTCCCGCCTTCCTCGGTGCGCTCGTCCTTTCGACGGGATGCGTCCAGAACGTCGCGTCCTCGTTCGGGCCGGGCGCGTGGCCGCTCGAGATGATCCAGGTGGACCTGCTCCACAAGGAAGGCATCAAGGGGTCCGGGATCACGGTCGCGATCATCGACACCGGCATCGACTCGGCGCATCCTCAGTTCGCGGGGCGCACGCTCGGCTGGCTCGACCTCGTGAACAACCGGCCGGACCCGTACGACGACAACGGGCACGGGACCCACGTCGCCGGCATCGTCGGCGCGCGCGGGGACTACTCGACGCTCGCGAAGGGGTTCTACCTCCAAGGCGTCGCCCCCGAAGCGAAGCTCCTCATCATCAAGGCCATCGCGGCAGACGGCAAGGGAGACGAGACGAAGGTCGCGCGCGCCGTGTCCGCGGCGGTGTCGAACGACGCGGACATCATCGTGCTCTCGCTCGGCGGCGACACGTTCCCGATCCTCGGCACCGAGACCGAGGAGGAGGTCAACAAGGCCGTCCGCGCGGGCGTCTACGTCGTCGCCGCGGGCGGGAACGGGAAGGACGGCCGGCCGTGCAGCATCACGTCGCCGGCGACGGAGCCGAACGTCATCGCGGTCGGTGCGGTGCGGAAGGACCGCTCGATCGCGCCGTTCTCATGCAAGGGGACCGACAACGACGGCTCGGGACCGCTCCGTCTCGGAGGGCGCTCGGACCCGGACCGCAAACCCGAAGTCGTCGCGCCCGGGGACGAGATCCTCTCCACGTGGAAGGACCCGGTCGACACCGAGGTCGAGTACGCGCTCGCTTCCGGCACGAGCCAGGCCGCGCCGTTCGTCGGCGGCGTCATCGCGCTCATCCTCGGCGAGCACGTCGACCTGCGGCGCGCAGGGGCCCGCGGGGGCGAGGAAGGAGTCGACCGCGTGAAGGAGGTCCTGATGACGACGAGCCAGAAGGTCGGGCCGCTCGCCGGGAAGGGCGCGACCGCGCACGACGACGCTTACGGGTACGGCATCGTGCAGGCGAAGGCCGCGCTCGACGCGCTCTGAGCCCGGCCTTGGGCAACGCGCGCACACCAGGGCTTTTCCCCACGAGGACGCCTCGCACGCCGGGGTAGGCCATGCGATCCCTCGTTGCGATCATGCTCCTCGGCACCGTCTTCGTCGGCTGCATCGGCCCCGCCGCGACGCCGGTCGACCTCGCGTCCACCGCACCTTCCGCGCGCGTCGCCGCTCCCGATGCTCCGGCCGCCTGGACCGGCAAGGAGCTCGAGGCCGAGGCGTCGGAGTGGGAGTGGACGCCGGCCTGCTTCGTCGACATGTGCGAGTGGCCGGAGTACGAATGCACGGAGCGGAACTGCGAGCGCACTGCGTTCGCGCTCGACGTCCCTGAAGGCTTCTGGGACGAGCACGACGGGGCCCTCGAGGTCTCCATCCTGTGGGACGACACCGACTCCGACGAGCGCGCGTGGTTCCTCCTCCGGGTCCTCGACGGCGCGGGCCAGGAGATGGGGTGGGCGCGCGGCGGCGTCGGCCGCGTCTTCCTCGTCGACGAGGCCCCCGCCGGGCAGTACACTGCCGAGGTCATCGCGATCCAGGGATCCAAGACCTACGAGGCAGCGGTCGAGCTCGAAGCGTGGTCCGCGGACCGAGAGGCGCACGAGATGCTGCCCGACATCGTCGTGCTCCCGCCGACGGATCTCCGCATCGCGTCCCCCACGTGGAACGGGGAAGACGCGGCCCTTTCCGCCGCCGGCGTCGAAGGCTGCAGCACGTACGAGGCGACGGAGGGCCACGCGAAGCGATGCCTGCGGTTCACGAACCGCGTCGGGAACGCAGGCGAAGGACCCTTCGAGGTCCACCTCTCCGCCCCCGAGGGCGCGAAGGCCGTCGCCGGCATGGGGCGGCACGTGCAGGTCGTCCACGCGACGGACGGCACGACGCGCGTCGTGGACGTCGGACCCGCGACGTTCCACCCGACGCACACGCACTTCCACTACGAAGGGCTCAACGCGTTCGCCGTGTACGAGCACGACCTCGAGACCGGGACGCGGGGCGCCCTCGTCAACACAGGCCACAAGGGCGGCGTCTGCCTCGTGAACTCAGGCCTCATCGCGCTCGGGATGCCGCACACGACGATGCCGGACTCCTCGGCGACGTGCTTCTATCCCGCCTTCACGCCGCTGCAGCTGCTCTGGGACGACGGGATCTCCGACTGGTCGATGGTGCTGAGCCCCAACTGGTACGACCGGTACGGGTGGGGCCTCGACGACATGTACGTGGACATGGCCGGCGCCCCCGACGGAGTGTACGAGCTCGTCTCGTCCGCGAACGTGGACGGGAGCGCGGTCGAGTCCGACGCGACGAACAACGAGGCGAGCGTCGTGTTCCGGTTGACGGGGAACGAGGTCGAAACGCTGACCTGAAGGCGAGGGCTCGCAGCGCTTCGGGGCAACCTCGGCCAGGCCCGCGCGACATCGAGCCGCTTCGGAACACGCCGCTTCAAGGCCACGAAGTCCACGAACCTTCACGAACAACACGAAGCCGCTTGGAAGGTCGTGGGGTTCGTGGCGTTTCGTGGTCTTCGTGGCCCTCAAGCGGCGCCGCGATTCCGGGCGACCTCGGCCCGCGCGACATCGCGCCCGCTTCCCCTCGCGTCGCGGCGGCGCGGCCTCAGTCTCGCTGCCCGAGCGCGACGAGCGCGGCCCCGACCGCCGCGAGCACGTTGCCCGGCTGCCAGCCGATCCCCTCGACCCCGTCCGCGTAGATCCACATCGTCGCGCCGGCCGCCGACGCCCACATGCCGAGCGCGACGACGCGCGCGCGGTCCGCGAACGCGCCCACCGCGGCCACGGCGAGACCGACCGCGAACACGGCGCCGGAATAGGCGGCAAGGCCCGTCGTGAAGTCGCCGTCGTAGAACAGGACGGTCGCGAGCACCGCGATGAGGAAGCCAGCGCCGACGAAGCGCGGCCGGTCCGCGCGCGCCGCCCATGCGGCGAGCCCGAACCCGGCGAGCGCGATCAGGAGGTCGAGCGTGAACTCGCCCGGCCCGTCGAGGAGGGAGTACACGAGCCACGCGACCGTGGCGGCGACGAGCAGGACGTGGCCGAGCAGGGAGCGGTCCACGCCGCCCGATGGCGGTCCTGCCCCTTGAGGCCTCCTCGCCCGCTCCTTGAAACCTCGTGCCGGCTGGCAGCGCGCAGGCTTTATGAGCGCTGAGCGGCCTGGCGAAAGCATCCCGGAAGGGTTCCGCATGCCCCACGAAGACTTCCTGACACTCCCCGAGATGTTCCAGAAGGCGTGCGCGCGCCGCGGCACGGCTCCGGCTCTGCGCCGCAAGGCCGATGCCGGCTGGAAGACGATCACGTACGCGGGCTACGCCCAGAACGTGCGCGACCTCTCGCTCGGCCTCCAGACGCTCGGCGTGCGCCCGGGCGACCGCGTGTGCCTCTGGAGCAAGAACAGCCCCGAGTGGGCCGTCTCCGACTTCGCGACGCTCCACACGGGCGCTGCGACGGTCCCCATCTACGACACGCTGACTCCCGACAAGGCCGCCTACATCGTGAACGACTGCGGCGCCCGTCTCCTCATCGTGCAGAACGAGGCGATGCTCGAGAAACTCGCGCCGCTGCGCCACGACCTCAAGACCGTCGAGGCGATCGTCGTCCTCGGCCCCGTGTCCGAGAAGCACCGAGCGCGCGACGTCTACGCGCTCGACGTCGCGTACGCGAAGGGCCAGGTCCTCGACAAGGAGGACCCGGGACGCTTCGAGCGCACGTGGAAGGCCGTGAAGCCGAGCGACCTCTCGTCCCTCATCTACACGTCCGGGACGACCGGCAACCCGAAGGGCGTCATGCTCACGCACTCGAACTTCTGCTCGAACGTGAAGGCCGTGTGCGAGGTCCTCCCCGTCGACGAGAAGGACTCGACGCTCTCCTTCCTGCCGCTCTCGCACTCGTTCGAGCGGACCGGCGGCCACTTCGTCATCGTCCACATCGGCGCGACGATCCACTACGCCTCGTCCATCGAGGCCGTGCCGCAGGAGCTCATGGAGGTCAAGCCGACGTTCGTGACATCCGTGCCGCGCCTCTACGAGAAGATCTACGCGCGCATCCTCGCGCAGGTCGAGGCGGGCCCGAACTCGAAGAAGAAGATCTTCGAGTGGGCCCGCGGCATCGGCGAGCAGTACGCGCGGCTCGTCATCGACAAGAAGCCCGTTCCGCTCGCGCTCAAGGCGAAGTTCGCGGTCGCCGACCGGCTCGTGTTCTCGAAGCTTCGGGAGCGCACGGGCGGCCGCATCCGGTTCTTCGTCTCCGGCGGGGCCGCGCTCGCGCCGCAACTGCAGTTGTTCTTCTCCGCCGCCGGGCTCTGGATCCTCCAGGGGTACGGCCTCTCGGAGACGAGCCCCGTCATCAGCGTCAACTCGCCCGACAACAACCGCATCGGCAGCGTCGGAAAGGCCATCCCGGGCGTCGAGGTCAAGATCGCCGACGACGGCGAGATCTGGACGCGCGGCCCGCACGTCATGACGGGCTACTACAACCTCCCGAAGGAGACCGAGGAGGCGCTCACTGCCGACGGCTGGTTCAAGACCGGCGACATCGGGAAGGTCGACGACGACGGGTTCCTCTTCGTCACGGATCGAAAGAAGGAGCTCCTCGTGATGTCGAACGGGAAGAAGGTCCCGCCGCAGCCCATCGAGAACGACCTCAAGGGCCGCTGGGTCGCGCAGGCCGTCCTCCTCGGCACCGATCGCAACTTCGTGTCCGCGCTCCTCGCACCCAACTTCGAAGAGCTCGAGAAGGAAGCGAAGGCGAAGGGTTGGTCCTTCGCGTCGCGCGAGGAGCTCGTCGGACTGCCTGACGCGCGCGCGATCTTCCAGAGGGAGGTCGATCGCGTGAACGGGACGCTCTCGCGCTACGAGCAGATCAAGAGCTTCGCGCTCCTGCCGCGCGAGCTCACGATGGACGGCGGCGAGCTCACGCCGACGATGAAGATCAAGCGGAAGGTCGTCGACAAGAACTTCGCCAAGGAGATCGAGGCCATCTATTCCGCCGCGCCGCCGAAGGAGTGAGGCGCGCTGGTGCTCCTGGTGGACGGTCCGCCGAGAAGCCTTCGGTGAGCCTGGTGAGATGGAAGCGCGATGCGATCCGCCTGGCCGTGATGTCCCTCAGCGTCCTCGCGGGTGGGGTCCTTGTGCTGGTCGGGGTCGCGAACGCCACCTTGAAGGCCCGCGGCCACCCCGCGCCGCTCTGGACGGAGATCCTCACGGTCACGCTCCTCGGAGGCCTCCTCGTCACGTGGCCCGTGTGGCGTGCGACGCAGGACATGCTGCGGGCGAAGCGCGAGGTCGAGTCGGCGCGCGGATAGGCGGTACGCGGGAACGCGGGGACGTCCCAGGCAGCGCTTCGCGCCCCTTGCTGGCCATCAAGGGGAAGGCGGGAAGGTCGGCGTTCTCAAAAGCCTCGACGCCCGCGTCCCATTCATGACCCGCATCCGGCTCGGAGAGCAATCCAAGCGGCCCCGCGTCCCCGCGTACCGCCGAGCCCCTCACTAGTCCGCCCGCAGCACGACCCGCTCCGGATGCTCCTCGATCCACGCGATCCGCGCGGCGCTCTCGTGCGGCCGCGGCGTGTAGACGCCCGGCGCCGTGCTCATTAGCTCGTCGCGGCCGAACGTGTCGACGAGGCCCCAGCGGTGCATGCGCTCGTGGTTCAAGGTCCACCGGAAGAGGCGCATCAGCTCTTCGCACGCGGGCGTCCCCGGCTCGCCGCCCTCCTCCTCGCACCGGTGGAACCCCTTGTGCTCGACCGCGACGAGGACCCAGTTCCCCTGCGCGAGGCCGGCCTGCTCGTTGCCTTCGAGGAGGACGCGCGGGGCGACGATGACGTACGTCACGAAGCCGCGACGCGCCGCGTTGACGTGTTGCGCGACGTCCGCGCGAAGCTCCTCGATGCCCAGATCGCCGTCCGGGAGCGCGACCGAGGGCTCGAGCCACGCGTGGAGGCGGATCGAGGGCGGCGCGTAGGTCGCGTTGCCCTCGGGCGCCGCGTCGTCCGCGACGACCTGTCGCAGTGCCGCCTCGAGCGCGTCGTTCCAGTACGTCCTCGTGCCGACGAGCGCGGGATGGACCTCGAGGTAGTCGTCCGGCGCGAGCGGGTCGGCGAGCGGGACGCCGTCGCCGTCGACGACCGCCGCGCCGAAGCCGGTGCTGCGCGCGGCGGGCGTGAGGCCACGAAGCAGGGCGAGCTCCAGGCCGTCGCCGAGGAGATCCAGTCCGTCGCTGTTCGGGTCCGTCGGCGACGTGCCGGTCTCGATCTCGCCGAAGAACCTGAGGCGGCCGTCCCCCTCGACGGCGTTGACGATGCCCGCGGCGACGAGGCTGCGCGCGAGCGGCGAGTCGCGCGCGACCGCCGCGCCGTGGCCGTTCAGGAGGCCGTCGCCGTCGAGGTCCCCCCACGGGCCGTCGGCCGCGAGGGGGCAGCCGTCGTCGTCGACGCGCGCGCGGAAGCCGCGGTCCGGGCAACGATCGAACGGGAGCGCCACGTCGTCCGCGTCCCACCCCGTGAAGAACGGGGGCGTCAGGAAGAGCGGCCCCGCCGCGGCCCACGCACCCGTCGCGAGGACCGCAGTGAGGACGACGAGGGCGCGCGCCACACGGCCGCATCGGACGGCCCGACGCTTCAGGGCTGTGGGACGCGGCAAGGGTCAAGCCAACCCCGGCGCCTGCCGACGCCATGCCCCACGGCGGCAAGCTCGTCGCGCAGGCCCTCCAGGACGAGGGCGTGAAGACCGTCTTCACGCTCTGCGGCGGCCACGTCATGCCGATCTACGATGGCTGCGTCGACCTCGGCATCCGCGTCGTCGACGTGCGGCACGAGCAGGCCGCCGCGATGGCGGCGGACGGGCTCGCTCGCGTCACCGGCCGCCCGCAGGCCGCGATCGTGACCGCGGGACCCGGCGTGATGAACGCGATCACCGGCATCGCGAACGCGCGCAAGTCCGACTCGCCTCTCGTCACGATCGGCGGACAGGCGGAGCTCACGCGGTACGACCAGGGCGCGCTCCAGGACGGACCGCAGCTGCCGGTCGTCACGCCGATCACGAAGTGGGCGCGGGGCGTGTACGAGGCGAAGCGGTTGCACGAGTACACGCGCAGCGCGTTCCGGATCGCGGCCTCGCCGCGGACGGGCCCGACGTACCTCGAGGTCCCGTGGGACGTGCTCTTCCAGGACGCGGACGATCCGACGGCCGCCGCGCGCCGCCCGCGTCCGCGACCGCGCGCGACGGCCGGCGCGACGGACGCGATCACGGCGGTGGACCTCCTCTCGAAGAGCGAGCGCCCCATCGTGCTCGCGGGAGGCTCCGTCCACTGGTGCGGCGCGGCCGGTGCCCTGACCCGTCTCGCGGAGGCGCTCGACCTGCCCGTGTTCACCAACGGGCTCGCGCGCGGGGCGATGCCCGCGGGACACCCGCTCTCCTTCAGCCTCGCGCGTGGCCACGGGCTCGCGAACGCGGATCTCGTCGTCGTCGCCGGCACGCCGTGGGACTTCCGCCTGGGCTACGGCGAAGACGTCGCTCCCGGGGCGAAGGTCCTGCACATCGACGTGGACGCCGAGAGCGTCGGCCACAACCGCATGCCCGACGTCGCGCTCGTGGGCGACCTCGACGCGATCTTCCAGGACCTCCGCGCGCTCTGGACGGAGGTCTCGCGCGGCCGCGGGCCCCCGCGCGCTCCCGCGCCGACGGGCGCGGGCCGGGCGCCGGCGCGCAAGGCGTGGCTCGCGGCCATCGTCGAGGAGGAGACCCGCAAGCGCGCCAAGATGCGCGACGACCTGAACGCGACCAACAAGCCGGTGCACAGCCTGCGGCTCGCGAAGGAGCTCGACGAGGCCTTGCCGGCGAACGCGATCGTCGTCGGCGATGGCGGCAACGTCGTCGCGAACGCCGCGAAGGTCCTGCGCTCGCGCGGCCCGGGGTCGTGGCTCGACCCTGGCCCGTTCGGGACGCTCGGCGTCGGGCTCCCCTTCGCGATGGCCGCGAAGCTCAACGCCCCGGACCGGCCCGTCGTCCTACTCTCCGGCGACGGCTCGTTCGGCCTCAACGGCTTCGAGCTCGACACGTGCGTGCGCCACGACATCCCGGTCGTGGTCGTCGTCGGCAACGACCGCGCGTGGGCGCAGATCCGCCAGCCGCAGGTGATGTTCTACGGCGACGACAAGGCGCCCGCGACGCTGCTCGGCGACAACGCACGCTACGACAAGTTCGCGGAAGCGATGGGCGGGCTCGGCTACCTCGTGGACGACCCCGCGGATGTCGCGCCGACCGTGAAGAAGGCCATCCAGGCGAACCGGCCTGCCGTGGTCAACGTGCTGCTCGACCCGGAGACGAACAAGGGCAGCGGCAAGGCGATGTGATGGCGCCTTCGGACCGCCGGCCCCGGCGACGCCCTCTCCCCAGGTTCGCGTCACCTCCGGAAAAGTCCCTTCTCCTCCGAAGCCGAGGGGCGTCCCGGCCGCCTGCTGCGCGGCGTTCGGGATACCTATGACCACAGAAGGATCGATCCGGAGCACGATGATGGCCATGACGATGGTGCTGCTCCTTGCGACGCCGAACGGCGCCGCAGGGCATACGAAGGATCACAACAACACGTGCATCGGGGACTCGTCCTCCGACCGCGAGAGGTGGGGGCAAGGGAACTACACGCACGACGTCTACGAAAGATGTACGATCTCCGTCGAGCAGGGCGGCGTTGTCTGCGCAGGCGTCGCGAACGAAGGGCACTACAAGAGCGGCCCGCAAGGCTCGTCGGCGGAAACGCGTGAGGGCGCCGCCTTCTGCTCGCATCATCTCATCGGCCCCGTCCTCGTCCTTCCCTCGAACGCCGCCGGGGTCCTGCCGTGACGAAGATCGTGCGCGCCGCGCTGACCGCGTGCGTGCTCCTGGCAGGGTGCGCGGCGCCCGACCAGCCCGCAGTCGCGCCGGCCGCGCCGGAGGAGGCGCTCGAACCCACGGGAGACGGTTCGCCCGAGGTGACGGAGGACGAGATCGTCGACACCACCGCAGGATGGTCGGGCATGCGGACCGTGGTCGAAGTGCTCGAAGGGAACCAGACGCTGAAGTACGAGGCCGTCTCGCACCACCCCGTGCGGCTCGTCGTCTTCAAGGACGAGGTCGAGGTCGGCGATGCGTCCGGGGACGGCGAGGCGACCGTGGACCTCGGGTGGGTCGGTGTCGGCGTGTACGCCTACGATGTGCGCGGGCTCGAGGTCGGGCCCGTGCACGTCGCCGCGTACAAGGTCCGCATCACGGTCGCGGGTTGAC
>DATDQL010000292.1:0-4601 GCA_035292305.1 Thermoplasmatota archaeon | reverse complement strand
GCTGCAGGGTCACAAGGACTCGAAGAACCGCCGCGACACGTCGCCGCTCGGTCCGTTCCAGCCCCGCTTCATCCGGCCGACGGTCCCGATGCCCGGCCAGATGGGCTACCACCAGCGCACGGAATACAACAAGCGCATCCTGAAGGTCGGCGAGGAAGGCGCGGAGATCACGCCCGCGGGCGGATTCCTCCACTACGGCGTCGTCCGGAACCACTACCTCCTCCTCCACGGCTCGATCCCGGGCCCCACGAAGCGCCTCGTGCGCCTGCGTGAGGCCGCGCGCGACCACGGCCACGTGAAGGTGGAGCAGCCCGACCTGACGTACATCTCGACCGCGTCGAAGCAGGGGGTCTGAACTTGGTGAAGGTCAAGGTCTACAACAAGCAAGGCGCGACCCGCAAGGAGGCCGAGCTCGGTCCGGCCTTCGAGGCGGACCTCCGCGTCGACGTCATCCGGAAGGCGGTCAACGCCGCGCAGGCGAACCGCCGCCAACCGTACGGGTCCTGGCGCTGGGCCGGCATGCTGCACCCGCAGCAGTCGGTCCGCTCGGGCTCGGGCATCTCGCGCGTCCCGCGCATGACGCAGGGCAACACCGCCGTGCTGTCGCCGGCGGTCGTCGGCGGCCGCCGTGCGCACCCGCCGAAGCCCGAGAAGGTCTGGGCGGAGAAGATCAACAGGAAGGAGAAGGCGCTCGCGTTCCGCTCCGCCCTCGCGGCGACGGCGAAGCCGGACGTCGTGGCCGCGCGCGGCCACCGGTTCAAGGAAGGCATCACGACGCCCCTCGTCGTCGAGGACGGGTTCGCCGGCCTCTCGAAGACGAAGGACGTGCTCGCCGCGCTCGCGGCGCTTGGCGTCGGCGACGACCTCGCCCGCGCCCTGCGCGGCCACCGGCGACGCCCCGGCGTCGGGAAGCTCCGGAACCGGCCGTACCGCACGCCCGTCTCCGTCCTCCTCGTCACGCACTCGCGCGAAGGCCTCTACGCGGCCGGGCGCAACCTGCGCGGCGTCGAGGTCGTCACGCCCGCCGACGTGAACGTCGAGCGGCTCGCGCCCGGCGGCGACCCCGGGCGGCTCATGATCGTCACGGAATCCGCGCTGAAGGTCCTGCAGGAGCGTGCCTCCTGATGCCCCCCGCGGCACCGAAGGGCGGGTCCTCGGAAGGGTCGCCCTACGACGTCGTGCTCCACCCCTACGTCACCGAGAAGACGATGGCGCAGATGGAGCGCAAGGCCGTCCGGAAGGACGGGAAGACCCGCGTCGAGAACAAGCTGGAGTTCGTGGTGCGCCGCGAATCCACGAAGCAGGCCATCAAGGCGGCCATCGAGCGCCTGTTCGAGACGAAGGTAGTGCACGTGAACACCAAGATCGGCCCCGACGGCCAGAAGCGCGCGATGGTGCGCTTCGCGGACGACGTGAGGGCCGAAGACATCGCGACGAGGGTCGGAATCTTCTGAGGTGACGAGGCATGGGCAAGAGACTCATCACGCAACGGCGCGGCAAGGGTAGCGTCCACATGACGCCGAGCCACCGCCACGCCGGCGAAGCCAAGCACCCGAAGGTCCGCGCGCCTCTGCGCGCAACGGTCGCGGCCCTCATCCACGATCCGGGCCACTCCGCGGTCATCGCGGACCTGCGCCTGCCCGACGGCTCCTCCCACCACGTGATCGCGGCGGAAGGCACGCACGTCGGTCAGGAGATCCAGATCCTCGGCGACGACATCCAGGCCGGGAACATCCTGGCCCTGAAGGCGATCCCGGAAGGGAGCCCGATCTACAACATCGAAGCGCGTCCCGGCGACGGCGGCAAATTCGTCCGCGCCGCGGGCACGACCGCGCTCCTCGTCGGTCGTGACGTCGGCAAGGTCACGGTCCGGCTGCCCTCGGGCGCCTTCAAGACGTTCCACCCGGACTGCCGCGCCGTCATCGGCGTGGCCGCCGGCGGTGGCCGCGGCGACAAGCCGTTCGCGAAGGCCGGCAAGGTCCACCACGCCGTGCGCTCGAAGGGGAAGCTCTTCCCGCGCGTCCGCGGCGTCGCGAAGAACCCGGTGGATCACCCGCACGGCGGAGGCAACGCGCACCGCAAGGAAGGCAAGCCCACGACCGTCAAGCGCGGGACGCCCCCCGGCCGCAACATCGGCCACATCGCGGCCCGCCGCACGGGCCTGAAGAAGGGGTGAGACTCACTTGGTCGATCCTACCAACCCAGAGAATCCGGAGGGCGACGCCCCGAGGCGGGGCGCGACGCGCCGGGCACGCAAGAAGAAGGCCGTCGTCGACGGCGGCCGCAAGCAGAAGGAGCTCACCTACCGCGGCTACGCGAAAGAGGAGCTCAAGTCGCTTCCGGACGCGGAGGTCCTCCAGATCCTGCCGTCGCGCGCCCGACGCTTCATGCGACGCGGCCTCGGCGAGGTCGAGAAGACGTTCCTGTCGAAGGTCATCGAAGCCGGAGAGGGCGAAGAGGTCCGCACTCACCTGCGCGACTTCCCGATCCTGCCGAGCTTCATCGGCAAGACGATCCAGGTCTACAGCGGCAAGGACTGGAACAAGGTCGTCGTCACGACGGAAATGATCGGGCACAAACTCGGAGAGTTCTCGCAGACCCGCCGCTTCGGCGCCCACACGGGCCCGGGCGTGGGCGCGACGCGCTCGTCGAAGTTCATGCCGCTGAAGTGAGGTTGACGGAGATGTACCGATACGCTGCTCAGAACGTGGACCCCGAGACGACCGCGAAGGCGGTCGGCAGGGACATCCCCGTGAAGCCGAAGTTCGCCGTCAACGTCATGCGGGCGATCCGCGGGCGAGCGGTCCCGAAGGCCAAGCGCTTCCTCGAGGACGTGATCGCCCTCGAGCGGCCCGTGCAGTTCGTGTTCCACAACCGCAACGTCAAGCACCGCCGCGGCGGCGGCGGCCCCGGCCGTTACCCCGTGAACACGGCGAAGGCCGTGCTCGAGGTGCTGAAGAACGCGGAGAACAACGCGGAATACAAGGGCCTCGACCCGGAGCGGATGGTCGTCCAGCACGCCGCCGCGCACCGGGCCGCGCCCATGCCCGGCCACATGCCCCGCGCGCAAGGCCGCGCGACGGCGTGGAACAAGTCCACGAGCCATCTCGAGATCGTGATCTCGGAGCGGAAGAAGGGATTCGACGAGGCCGAGGCCGCGTCGGAGTCCCCGACGACGGCGAAGCCGACGAAACGCGCGAAGCCGAAGACCGCGGCGACCGCCACGAAGCCCAAGAAGGCCGCGGCCGCGAAGCCCAAGGCCGCCGCGAAGAAGACCCCGAAGACCCCCAAGGAGGCCTAGTTTGGCCGTAGAACGAAAGCTCATCAAAGAGCACAAGCGGCGTGTCCTCGTGCGGGAGTTCCTGCACCGTGAGACGGAACGCGCCGGGTTCGGCGGAGCGGAGATCCAGCGCAACCCCATGGGCACGCGGATCAACCTCATCGCCGAGCGCCCGGGCTTCGTCATCGGACGCCGCGGTGCGACGATCAAGAAGCTGACGACGGACCTTCAGGAGCGGTTCGCGCTCGACAACCCGCAGATCGAGGTCACGGAGGACACGAACCCCTCCCTGAACCCGCAGATCATGGCGCAGAAGCTCGCCGAAGCGCTCGAGCGCGGCTGGCACTTCCGGCGCGCGGGGCACTCGACGCTGCGCCGGATCATGGACTCGGGCGCCCGTGGTTGCCTCATCCGGATCGCCGGCAAGCTCACGGGCGGCCGCAGCCGCAGCGAGAAGTTCCTCGAAGGCCACATCAAGTTCTGCGGCGAGACGGCGCTCGTCTTCATGAACCGTGGCTACGCCGTCGCGAAGAAGAAGCTCGGCACGATCGGCGTGACCGTCGCGATCATGAACGCGAACGCGCGCCTCCCGGACGAGGTCACGATCGCGGGCGGCGTCGCCACCGGCGGAGCGCCCGTCGCCACGGCCCCCGTCGCTGCCCCCGCCCTTGCCCCTGCCCCGGCCCCGGCCGTTTCCCAGACCGAGGGCGAGGACATGCCGCCTGCGCCCGTCGAGGGCCCGCACCGCAAGAAGTACCACGGAAAGTCGCTCACGGACGTCGCCGGCATCGGCAAGGCGAAGGCCGCGGCGCTCATCGAGGCGGGCTTCACCGACATCGACGCGCTCCTCGAGGCGTCGGTTCAGGAGCTCGCGGAGGTCGCCGGCATCGGGCCGAAGCTCGCCCAGAAGATCAAGGACGAGCTTACGAAGGGGGCTTGAAGCATGTCGATCAAATCCCGCGACATCCGCACGATGAAGCGCGACGAACGCGTGCAGGCGCTCGACGACGCGCGCAAGGACCTCATGCACGAGCGCGGAGTGGCCGCGATGGGCGGCGCTCCCGCGAACCCGGGCAAGATCCGCGACCTCCGCACGACGATCGCCCGCATCCTGACGGCTGCGGCCGCCGAGAAGGGGAGGTAAGGCCCCTCAATGCCCGAGATGTGCGACGTCTGCGGACTTCCCAAGGAAATCTGCGTATGCGAGGAGATCGCCCGCGAACAGCAGGAGATCCAGATCTACACGGTGTCCCGCCGGTACGGCAAGATGGTCACCATCGTGGACGGGATCGACTCGGGCGACATCGACATCGGACACTTG
>DATDQL010000291.1:0-7000 GCA_035292305.1 Thermoplasmatota archaeon | reverse complement strand
TGGAGGGAGGGGCGGCGGTCGTCCAGCCCGGGAGAGGCGTCGTGCACCGCCTCGGCGCGGGACCGCCCGCCGACGGGCCTGCGTACGACGGGGACATCGGCTTCCTCGGCGCCGACGGGCACGTCGCCTTCTACGGGCAGGACGTCGAGTCGCCGGCCGCCGCTCCGACCCTCTCGCTCGAAGGGACCCTCGTGCGTTGGCAGCCCGGGGACACGGGCGCACGCCGCGCGCAGATCGTCGTCGCTGCGCGCGGCGGGCCGTGGGTCCCGCTCGCGACGGTCCTCCCGGGGGCGTCCGTCGACCTCGCGGCCGTCGGATGGCTCCCGGAGGGGGCGGCCGTGCGGGTGCGCGGTCTCGACGGCCCGGCGAACGCGGGGCCGTTCTCCGGCGGCGCCCGCTCGCCTCCTCCGCCGGTCACGACGCCGCCCCCGCCCGCCTCGGAGCCGCTCGCGAAGGTCGAGGTCCGATCGCAGGCGGTGATTCGCGCGAACGCGTCCGGCGTGGCGCGCGGCGCGCTCGCCTTCTGGAACAACGGCACGGCGCCCGCGCGCGTCGAGCTCGTCGGCACCGTGTCGCGGCCGCCACTGTCCGACGCGTCGGGGGCGCGTGTGCCCCGCGACGTCGCGCCGGGCGCGACGCTTGAGATCCCGTACGCGTTCCGCGTCGAGCCGACGGCTGGCGCCGGTCGCTACCCTGCCGAGGTGCGATACGCCGTGGACGGGGCCCTCCGCTCGGCGTTCGTGACGGTCGTGTGGGATCCCGACCCGAAGCCGGCGTACCGCGTGCGGTTCACGGGCGGCGTCTCGATCCTCCAGGACGGGACGGCCTCGGCGCTCCTCGCGGTCGGCAACGACGGGAGCGCATCCGGCAACGTCTCCGTCGAGGTCACGCGCGAAGCCGACGGCGACGCGAGCGTCGAGAGATGGACGCTCGCCCTCGCCCCAGGCGCCTCCGAGCTGCGCGAGGTCCTGCTCGCGGCGAGGGACGCGCGTGTCCTGAGGTTCGCGGCGCGCATCGTCGCCGCGACGCCGCCGGACGGCGACGCGACGGACGACGCCGACGAGGTGTCCCTCCGCCGCGCCGCCGACCCCGTCGAGATCCGGCCGGGCGACGCACCCACCCGCAGCCCTGGCGAGACGTCGCGCGTCCTCAACGTCAGCGCGCGGTTCGACGATTGGCGCGTCGAGGAGACGGGCGAGGAGGAGTTCACGTTGACCGTGGTCGCGTCGGAGCCGGGCGTCCTCGCGCTCTCGGTGCGCGACCCGGGTTCGCTCGAGTCCGTGGACGTACTCGACGGCCCGCAGGGCGTGGGCAGCGGAGGCGAGGCGTCGTTCCGCGTGCGCGTGAAAGCGCCGCCGATCGACGGCATGACGAACCGGACCTCGATCGCCTTCGTCGTGACCGACGAGGCCGCCCGCGAGGCGTCGGCGGACGTGCCTGTGACCGTCTACGTGCGCGTCGCGTTCCCGGGCACGACGACGGCGCAGACGGCCGCGGTGGTCGCGAGCGTGACCGTGGCCTCGGCGGGCGCGGCCGCTTTCGTCGGCCGCGAGAATCTGCGGTGGCTCCTCGGCCCGATGCTCCTGCCGCTCTACACGCGCATCCGTCGCCAGGAAGTGCTGCAGCACGAAACGCGCGAGCGCATGCACGCGCTCGTCGAGCGCGAGCCCGGCGTGACGCTCACGACGCTCGGGCGCGAGCTGGGCCTCGCGCCCGGTGTGCTCCTGCACCACCTCCACACGCTCGAGCGCGAGGGCTACCTCACGTCGCGGCGCGAGGGCCGGCACCGGCGGTTCTTCCTGCCGGGCAGCCCGGCCGCCGCGCAGGCGGGTCCCATCCTCACGGTCGCGGAGAGCGAGTTCCTCGACCTCGTGCGCCGTCGGCCCGGGCTCAGCCAGAGCGACATCGCGCGCGAGCTCGGCACGAGTCGGCAGCTCGTGAACTACCATGTGAAGGCGCTCGCGCGTCGCGGGCTCGTGTTCCTCCTCGACGACGGGCGGTCGAGTCGAGTGTACCCCGTGGAGCAGCCGCCGCGGCAGGAGTGAGCCCGCGGGGCGAGCGCCGGCCTCGCCAGAGCGATGTTCCGTTGCCTCCCGCCAAGCTCACACGGAGGATCGGAGGAACGAAGGATCGGAGGCTCCGTTCCTCCGACCCTCCGTTCCTCCGTCGGTAGTTGGCCACAGCGCCTCAGGTCCACGAAGACCACGAACCTTCACGAACATCACGAACCCCAGGGCGGATTCGTGAAGTTCGTGACGTCTCGTGGTCTTCGTGGCCTTCAAGCGGCCGGGGTCAAGACGTTGGCCAAGTACCGTCCGTGTGATTCTGGCGGGCGCCGACCTTTCGCGCGCACCGTCCCGAGACCCCCCTCCATCCGAAGCACGCGAAACGCACCCTGCCATGACAAGCCATGGCAAACATTCATTCCAGAGGACAGACACATGGTGACCCCGATGCGCAACGAACCCGAAGAGAGGGGCCTCGCCGCGATGCGCGCATTCGTCACGGGCGAGGGCTCGGTCTCCACGGTGTTCAGCGGCCTCCGCGGCATCGAGCCGGAGATGGTCGGGGCGATCCTCCGCAGGCACCGCTCCGAGCTCACGGCGCTCGACCCCGCGCGGGAACTCATCCTCGAGAGCCTCGTGCCAACGCGCGCGAAGCGGACCAAGTAGGCCCGCAGGGCCAAGGCGAGCGTTCCCCCCACCACTCTTTAAGTCCCGCCCGTCTCCTCGCGCCGCGTGACCGAGGAGCCCTCCCTGAAGCGCACCCTCGGCACGCCCGAGGCCGTGAGCATCATCGTGGGCTCGATCATCGGCTCGGGGATCTTCGTCCTCCCGGCCGTCATCGCCGGCATCGTCGGCTCGCCCGGCCTCGTCATGGCCGTGTGGGCGGCCTGCGGCGTGCTCGCCGTGTTCGGCGGGCTCACCGTCGCGGAGCTCGGCGGCATGTTCCCGAAGGCCGGCGGGCAGGCCGTGTTCCTGCGCGAAGCGTGGGGGGAGCGCGTCGCGTTCCTCTACGGTTGGGCGTTCTTCTGGGTCATCCAGACAGGGATCATCGCGGCCGTCGCCATCGTGTTCTCGCGGTTCCTCGCGTACTTCCTCGGCCTCCAGGGGGTCGCCATGGCGCCGTTCGCCGTGCAGCTCGTCGCGGTCGCCGTCATCGTCCTCCTCACGGCGATCAACTGGGTCGGCGTGAGGTACGGCGGCATCGTCAGCAACGTGTTCACGTCCGCGAAGCTCGTCGCGATCCTGGCGGTCGTCGCCGTCGGCTTCTTCGTCGCGCGCGGCGCCGGCTCGATCCTCGCGCCCATGCTCCCCGCCGCCGCCCCCGAGGGGGGGTACGTCGCGGCGTTCGGCCTCGCGCTCGTCTCCGCGCTCTTCGCCTACGACGGCTTCAACCAGGCGGCGCAGGTCGCGGGCGAGGTGAAGGACCCCGGCCGCGTCGTGCCGCGCGCCACGATCGCGGCCGTGCTGCTCGTCATGGTCGTGTACCTCGCCGCGACGGCCGCGTACCTCCACGTGCTCCCGTTCGACGAAGTGCGCGGGAGCGCGACGCTCGCGGCGGACGTCGCGAGCGCGGCGCTCGGCCCCGTGGGCGCCGCGCTCATCGCGGTGGCGGTCATGGTCTCGACCTTCGGCACCGTGAACTCCTACGTCCTCACGGGACCCCGCGTCTACTACGCCGCGGCCGAGGGCGGCCGGCTCTACTCCGGCTTCCGCCGGCTGCACCCCCGCTTCGCGACGCCCGGGTTCGGCCTCGTCGTGCAGGCCGAGTGGGCGTGCCTGCTCGTGCTCTCGGGATCGTACGAGACGCTCGTGAACTACACGGTCGTCGGCATCGCGTGCTTCCACGTGCTCATGGGACTCGGCCTCTTCAAGCTCCGGCGCACGCGTCCCGACATGGAGCGACCGTACCGGTGCTGGGGCTACCCCGTCGTCCCGGCCGTGTTCACGGTCGTGATGGCGTTCATCGTCGTGAACGGCGTCATCACCTCGCCGAAGGACGCGGGCATGGCCGTGCTCATCGTGCTGAGCGGCCTGCCCTTCGTGATGGTGGCGGAGTGGTGGCAGAAGCGGAAGGAGCGAGGCCCTGCGGCGGCGACCGCGAGCGGTTGAACCGTTGCGGCGGGCCAGGCGATCCGAACCACCAAGGCACCAAGCGCACCAAGGGACGGACTTCGGGGGATCGTCCCGGACGCGCGCGAGTCCCCCGGAAGTCTTGGTGCCTTGGTGGTTTCGTGGACGCGTCCCCGCAACCCTTTTCCCTCGCCCGCCGCTCGCCGCCGCGATGGCGAAGCTCCGCATCGACCGCGCGCTCTCCGGCCTCTTCCCGTCCGAGGTCGAGGTCTTCGGAAGCACGGTGCACGCGTGCCTCGACGAGGTCGCGCGCCGTCACGGCCGCGCGTTCGCCGAGCTGTGCCTCGACCACGCGCACGGCGAGAAGTGGCGCCTGTCCGACCGCGTCGTCGTGCGCGTGAACGGCGCGGACGTGCGCACCATGGAGGGGCTCTCGACGACGGTCGCGCTCGGGGACGAGCTCGATGTCGCGACGCGGGCGGCGACGGTAGGCCCGCCTGGTCGCGCGTGAGGATCCTCTTCATGCGGCGGCCGTGGCACCGGTTGCCCCCCGCCCGATCAGAACGGAGGAGACGGAGGGTGACGGAGGAACAGGGGCTCCGTTCCTCCGATGCCTCCATACCCTCCGTTCTTCCCTGGCGGGGGGCTACGGAATGACACGCCTCCGCATTCCGCGGAGTGCACTCGACGAGGTCGTAGCCCACGCGAGGGAGGCAGCGCCCGCCGAAGCGTGCGGTATCCTCGCGGGCGACCTCGCTGAGCCGCGCGAGGTCCGCGCCGCCCTGCGCGTCCGGAACGCGCACCCGCACCCCGACGAAGCCTACCTACTCGATCCCGCGGAGCAGCTGCGCGCGCTCGTGCGCGTCGAAGAGGAGCTGCGGCTCGACGTCGTCGGGTTCTATCATTCGCACCCGGACGGACCGCCACGGCCGAGCGCGACGGACGCGGCGGAGGCCACGTGGCCGCGCGCGAGCCACGTGCTCGTGTGGCTGCGGCCGGTCGAGGGCTTCGGCGCGTGGCGGTGGGAGGGTGGGCGGTTCGTGGACGAACGCATCGAGGCCTTCTAATCCCGTGCGCCACGCGGACGGGAACCACCAAGACACCACGGGGTCGACTTCAACGGTGGGAGGAGGCCGGATACGACGAAGCCTTGGTGACTTGGTGCCTTGGTGGTTGGATCGCCTGGCCGCATCAGCGGCCCACGGAAGGCAGTCGCGTCCGCTCCACGAGCTCCCCTGGCCCGACGAGCTCGCCCGGTCCCAGCATGACGCCGACGTTCAACGTCGCGTTGATCCCGGTCTTGACGCCGTCCCCGAGGACCACTCCGAACTTCCGCCGCCCCGTCGCGATCTTGCCGCGCGGCGTGTACGCGTTGACGATCTTCCCGTCGTGGCGCAGGTTCGCGACGACGGTCCCCGCGCCGAGGTTCACGTCGCGGCCGAGGATCGAGTCACCCACGTAGCTGAGGTGCGGCACCTTCGCGTGATCGAGGAGGACGGAGTTCTTCACCTCGCACGCGTGCCCGATCTTCCCCCGCGGCCCGACGATCGTCGCGCCGCGCACGTAGCAGTTCGGCCCGACCTCGCCGCCCGCGCGGACGAGCACAGGCCCCTCGAGGTACGCGCCGGCGTGGACCACCGCGCCGGCCTCGACGCGCACGACTCCCTTGAGAGTCGCGCCGTCCTCGACGGTGCCCTCGATGCCGGGCCGCAAGGTCGCGAGCGCGCGCTCGTTCGCGGTGAGGAGGTCCCACGGCCAGCCGACGTCGATCCAGCCGTGCACGACCGCGACTCGGACGTCCCGGCGTGCATCAGCGAGGGCGTTCAGCGCGTCCGTGAGCTCGAACTCGCCGCGCGGCGACTCCTTGAGATGCGCGATCTCCTCGTGGAAGCCCGCGGGGAAGCGGTAGACGCCCGCGTTCACGAGCCCGGGCCCGGTCGCGCTCTTCTCGCGCACGCCGCGGAAGCGGTCGCCTTCCACGTCGAGCGCTCCGAACTGGGACGCGTCCGCGACCTCCGCCGAGCCGACGACCGCGTCGCCGGGGGCACGAATGACGGCCGCGAGGGCGCTGTCGTCGAGGTAGAGGTCGCCGTTGAGCGCGAGCGTCGGCGTGTCGAACGTGCCCGCGACGCCGAGCGCGTGGCCTGTCCCGCGCGGCGGCGCCTGCACGACGACGTCCACGGGGAGGCCGAGCGCGCGACCCGTCTCGACGGCGTGCGCCGCGACGGGGCCCTTCGCGTCCGGGACGACGACGGTCGCGCGCGACGCGCCGGCGCCCTTCGCCTGCCGGAGAAGGCGCCCGAGGAGGGTCTCCGCGCCGACGGGGAGGAGCGGCTTGGGGGTCGTCGAGGACAACGGCCACATCCGATCGCCGCGGCCCGCCGCAAGGAGGATGGCCCTCATGGAGAACGCGAAAGCGCGGCTGGCCTTAAAGGCCGATGCCCGGCCGTTGTCCGAGACTCACCGTGCCCGCAGGCACGGTGTGGTCGCCGACAGCGGCCACATCCGGTCGCCCTTCCCCGCGGCGAGGAGGATCGCGCGCACGCAGAGGGACCGGGAGCCGAGGTCAAAAGGTTGGCGGAGCGCGGTCGGGCGATGCGCGGGGCGGTCCACCACGGTGTCGCCGAGAGCCGCGATTACGCGATACCGTGGCGGGAAAACGGTCCCCGACGCCATCGCGTCATCGCGTAGTCGCGTGATCGCGGCTCCGGGCACGCGCAATGGTTTATCCCCGGCGCGAGCTTCGGCCGCGCGTCCATGGAAGAAGTCGAGATCGAGACCATGCTCGACCGTCTCGTCGCGCTCGGCATCGCCGAGGACCGCGGCGGCGACGTCGGCACGACGCGCGAGTGGAACGCGCGCCTCCGTCGCGCCGGCGAGGAACTGAACGCGGAGATCTCCCGCACGGGCGTCAGCCCGGCGGG
>DATDQL010000290.1:0-8510 GCA_035292305.1 Thermoplasmatota archaeon | reverse complement strand
GAACGACCCGGACGCGACGGACCAGTGCACGTCCGGCTCGACGCGCAGGACCTCGTCGCCTTCGTGCACGCGTTCGTCGACGTGCACCGCGGCGGCGTCGCCGGGGCCGACGACGCTGCGCGGCCGGTGGTCGACCTCGATCGAGGCGACGTCCTGGACGATGTCGTGCCCGTGTCCGCGGATGCGGATCCGGTCGCCGACGCTGAGGGACGCGTCGAGCTCCAGCGCGGCCGCGCCCGCCTTCGGCCAGAAGTGCTTGACCTTGCCGATGGGGGTCTCGGTCATGGCCGGAACGTGGACGCTGCGGGTGCATCAATGTCTTGGGCAGGATTCAAGGTCCGGGCCGCAGGGGCCGCGTGCCCGTGGGGCCCGTCCGAGGCCTCGCCCTCGGGCGCGTTCGGCACGCTCTCGTCCCACCACACGTCCTCCTCGGCGCCCGTGATGCGGTTGCCCGCGACCGTCCAGGTCGTCTCCGCGTCGAAGGCCTGCCCGGCGACGCCGCGCCGGAATCCGTCGATGCGGTTGTCGAGGACCTCGATCGTCGACCTCTCGAACCCGACGAGGCGGATTCCCGCGCCGGAGCCGAGCGCCGCGAGCGGCTTCTCGACGACGTTGCCGACGAGGCGCACGTCCGCGTCCCCGACCGCGGTGAGGAAGATGCCGTCCTTCACGGTCGCGTTCACGATGCGGTTGCGCTCGATCACGAGCTCGCCGCGGCCGCCGCGGTGCAGCGAGCCTTCAGGATCTGAAGGCGAGCGCACCGCGCCCTCGGGGGCGCGGTGCAGCTCGTCCTTCGCCATGAAGATCTCGACGAGGAACGGCGCGCCGTCGACCGTGTTCTCGACGAACGCGACGTGCGTGCGATGCGTGTGCGGCAGCTCGAGGGCGGGCTCCTGCTCGGAGGTCGCCTGCCGGTCGTCGCCGGCGTGGTTGCGGTCGTTGTACCGCAGGCCGAAGCCGAGCGGGTCGACGATGGTGTTGTGCTCGAAGAGGAGGCGGTGGTGGCGCTCCGCATGGTCCTCTTGCAGGGTCTCGCCCTGCACCGCGTTCGATGGAGCGGTGTCTGGCGTTCCGTGGTTGTGCGAGCCGCCCATGCCGTCATCGTGGTGATGACCGTGGATCTTCACGTCGACGCCGCCGAAGACGAGGTTGTCGCGGATGACCGCGCCGTTGAAGCCTGCGATGTCGAAGGCGACGCCCCTGTCCACGAGATTCGTCTCGGAGCGGCCGATGACGTTCTCCGCGACCACGCCGTCGAAGTGGCGAAGCTGCGTGAACTCGTCGATGACGTTGTGCGCGATCACGGCGGCGGAAGGGCCACCCGTGCGCTCGACGTTGCGGTTCACCTCGAATGCGAGGATGCGATTGTGGTGCACGAGGCCGTTGTCGCCGTGCCAGTCCAGGATGAGGCGGCCGATCCACGAGTCGCGGACCTCGAAGTCGACGTCCGTGTCCGCGACGTAGAGGAGGTCCGCGTAGACGCCCTCGATGAGGTACGGGTCGTCCGCCGTCCCCGAGCCCGACACCACGCCTTGCGCGGGGGTCCATGGCGCGTCCGGACCGAACGCGATCGTGCCGAACCGCTCGAGCGTCGGGAGGTCGGCCGCGGTCGGGACGTGCCCGCTCGCGGCGCGCGCGAGGCGCTCGTCCTTCGAGGCGGAAAGCGCATGCCCGTCGCCGCCGTGCGCCGGTCCCGAGGTCTCGTCGCCGCTCGCGGGCCAAGCGGAGGGGTCGTCGTCGGCTCGTTGCGCGTGCGTCGCGAAGGCCGCGCCGGTGACGGTGAGCATCGAGGCGACGAGCAGGGCGACCAGGCGGTCCATGGTCGCCGCGCTTGCGGGAAGGGTATTAGGGGACGTTGGATGGCGGCTTTGAACGAAGGCCGCGGACAACGCGCGTGCAAGGGGTCACCCCGCACGGAGGCCTCGCGTCAGCCGCCCGACATCGACGCCGTCCACGACGCACGGATGTTCTCGAGGAGGTGCTCGAACTGCCGCTCGCATGGCGCGTTCCGGTCGAGGTGCTGCAGGAGGGCGAGGTTGTCCGGCAGCTCGGGCGTGAGCGGGGTCGCGCAGAACTCGCAGTCCATGCGCGAGTCAGCGAGCGCGGCCAGCATCAAGTCGTTGGCGCGCGGGTCGGCGAACGTGACGTAGCGCGTCACGGCCCAGCTGGGACGCGCGCGCCGGTCGCGCCCTCGTAGACGCCGCGGACGGCCGGTTCCGCGGGCTCGGGCGCGCCCACGAGGCGCTCCTGGAGGATGTCGAGGACGACGCCCGTCCAACCCGCCTCGTGCATGGCCGGGCTGAGGGGGACCGGCACGGAGCAGGTGAAGGGGTCGCACCAGTCCCGGGTCGTCAACACCGCGTAGTATGTGACGGGCACGCGCGCGTCGACGAGCGCCTTGTACATCCGCTCCGCGTGCTCGAGCGGGACGACGGGATCGGCGGCGCCGTAGACGAGGTAGGCACGCGTGAGGCCCTGCGCGGCGATGCCGGACACGTCGAAGAGCGGGGAGCGAGCGCGGTACTCGCCTGGGACCTCGGTCGGCGTCCCGCCCGTCTCCGCCTCGATGGCCTCGTGGAAGTACGGCGCGGTGACCCAAAGCGTCGCGAGGTCCATGACCCCGACGCCGTCGATCCACCAGTCGTACGTCCCCGGGGGCGCCGCCGCGACCGCGAGGCCGGACACTTCGCCGCCCATGCTCACTCCGTAGATGACGGTTCGCTCGACCGCAGGGTGCGCTCGCTGCATCGCGAGCGTCGCCGCGATCGTGTCGTTCACGCCCGTGCGCACTTTGAACGCGTCGACCTCTCCTCTGTAATGCATGGCGACCCCGAGGACGCCCTGCTCCGCCGCCTCCGCGAGGGCCTCCGCGAACCACGCACCGTCGTCGCCGAACCCGTGCGCGAAGACGAGGAGCCGATCCGACGTCCCGTTAGCGGGCACGCCGACCCAGCCTGCGGCGGGCTCGCCGTCGACGGTGATGTTGAACCCGCGGACACCCGGCGTCGTGAGGAGCGCGACGAGCTCCGTCGCGAGCTGCGCGGAGGGACCGGATCCGTCGGCCGGCGCAACCGCCGCTTCGGGAGCGGTCCCGAGGCAGCCGGCGAGCAGTCCGACGAGCAGCGCGCACGTGCAGGCTGCCGCGGCCGCCACGTGGACCATGCGCGCGTCACGGGCTGGACCGGGAAAGAAACTATCGCGGCACCGGCTCATCCGCCGAGCCGCTTCCGCAGGAACGCGAGCGCGTCCGCCTTCGGGACGCCCGAGATCTCCTTGACGCGTCCCTGCGCCAGCTCGGGCTTTCCGCCGGCCGCGCCGCCGGCTACGACCTTCGCGACCGCGCCGGCGTCCCCGCTGGATCCGGGCCCGCGCGCGATGACGAACTCGCCGGTCGTAGACACGACGGCGACGAATCCGCCGGGAGACTTGAGCGCGGCCTGCATCGCCGTCTCGCGAAGCGCGGTGCCGCTGAGCCCCTCGCGGACGGCAAGCGCGACCTTCGCGCCCTGCACCGTGAACTCGCCGTCGGCGACGAAGCTCGCGGCCTCGGCGTGCGCGAGGCGCGCGGTGAGGTGGTCCACGCGCTTCCGCAGCTCCTTCCATTCCTCGAAGAACCGGGCCGCGGTCTTCGGCAGCTCCTCCGCCGGGACGCTCAGCGCCTCGGATGCCTCGCGCAGGAGCTGCTCGCGCTTCTGGATGTGCTTGACCGCTGCGAGGCCGGCCGTGAACTCGATACGCTCGATGCCGTCCTGCACGCGCTCGGTGCGCACGATCTTCACGGGCCCGACCTCGCTCGTCGAGCGCACGTGCGTGCCGGCGCACGCCTCGACGTCGAAGTCCTGGATGCGAACGACACGGATGTCGCGACCGGGCGGCACCCCGCCCTGGTAGAGCTGGAACCCGTACCGCCGCTCGGCCTCGTCGCGAGGCATCCACGTCTTGTCGACGGGGAGGTCCTCCATCACGACGACGTTCACGAGCTGTTCCATCTCCCGCAGCTCCTCGTCGCTGATGCGCCTGTAGTGCTGGACGTCGACGCGGCTGCGGTCCGCGCCCTTCTGCGCGCCGGCTTGCCACACGTGCGGGCCGAGCACGCGACGCGCGGCGCCGAGCATGATGTGCGTCGCGGTGTGGTGGCGCGTGTGGGACAGACGACGACCCCAGTCGACGCGGCCGCGCACCATCGCGCCGACCTTGAGCTTCCCGTCGATCCGATGGACGACGACCGGGCCGTTCGCGCCCTGGAGCTTCTGCGCGTCGACGACCTTGCACACGTCGTCCTCGGCGACGAGCGTGCCCCCGTCCGACGGTTGGCCGCCGCCTTCGGGGTAGAACGCGGTCTGGTTGAGAACGACCTCGCCGTCCTTCGCCCACAGGACGACGGCGTCGAAGCCCTGGAGCGTGCTGTCCTCGTAGTACAGGAGCTTGGTGGGTGGGAGGTCGCGTATGCCCTTCTTGCCGTCCCGCGTCGCGGGGAGCGGGGCGTCGTAGCCGCGTTCCTCGGGCTTGGCCTTCGAGTGCTTGCCGGCCACGGCGGAGTAGAAGTCGTCGGGCACGTCGACGACGACGCCGAGCGGCTCCGCGACCGCCTTCACGATGTCCGGAGAGAGGCCGTGCACGTCGTAGAACTCGACGAGAGCCTCGAGGCCGATGGCCTTCCCCCTCAGCTTCTGCGCTTCGCGCTGCACAAGGCGCGTGCCCTTCTCGACGGTCTCGCGGTAGCGCTCGACCTCGAGGTCGACCTCGGTGAAGATCGTGTCGCGGTTCGCCTTGAGCTCGGGGAAATCCTGGGCGAGGAAGTCGAGCTGACGAGCGATGATGTCGCGCAGGTGCACCTTGACGCCGAGCTCGTCCATGAGCCGGACCGTGCGACGGAGCACGAGACGCGAGAGGTACCCGGCCTTGACGTTCGACGGCACCACGCCGTCGCCGAACATGAACGCGAGGCAGCGCGTGTGGTCCGCGATCGCGTACACGCGCTCGAGCGGCTCCTGGAGGGCGACGAGTTCCTCGAACGAGATGCCGACCCCGCGCGCCACGAGACGCTCGTGCACGCGCTTGCGCAGCTCGAGGAGCTTCGTCCCCGTCCCGACGTCCATGAGGGCTGCGAGCCGGGCCGTCTCCTCGAACACCTTCTTGAGGTGCGGACTGCGCAGCCGGTCCTCGAGCCCGGCCGCGCGCACGATCTCGGCGACGATCTCGGGAAGCACGGCGTCGTAGATGGTGGGCGAGCCCTTCGAAGCCCACACGAGGCGCTCGAGCCCGTACCCCGTGTCCACGATCGCCATCGCCATCTTGCGGTAGCGCTCGCCGTAGAGCTCGATCTCGCCATCGGGGTGCGCTTCGAGATCCATGAAGACGAGCGTGGCGACCTCGAGCCCCGCGACGAGGACCTCGAACGCAGCACCGGCGTTGCCTCCGCCGGCCCACGGCTTCTCCTTGTACGTGATGAGCTCCGACGCGATCCCGAGCCGCTTCGTGAGGAACTCGTGGCAGAGCTCCGTGCACCGCTCCTTGAAGTACGTCTTCTGCTCGGGATAGTTGAACGCGTGGTGCGCCATCATCTCGAACGTGGTCAGATGGCGGCCGGAACGCCCGACCGAGTCGAGGTCGTTGAGGCGGATGCACGGCTGGCTGATCGTGAGAGGGTTCGCCGGTGGCGGGACGAGGCCGGACGTCACGTGCGGCTGGAAGTCCGCGATGCTCGCGATCGTGAGGTAGATGTCGTCGCGCCAGCGGGCGACGACCGGGTAGCGCTTCACGCGGGAGTGGTCCTTCTCCTCGAAGAACGAGAGGAACTTCTCGCGCATCTCGCGCAACCCGTACGGCTGCTTCGTCACGGGTGCCCCGATGAAGGTGTACTCCGCGCACGGCGGGTCGCCGCAGATCTCGCGCTTCGCGTCCTGCGTCCAGAAGGGGGATGCGCACGTCGGGCAGGTCCTGCGCTGGAACCGGTTCTTCGCGAAGAACTCGAGGCGGTACTCCTGCTCCATCGACATCCGAGATCCGTCCTCGTCCGGCCCCTCCGCGTTGCCGCGGCGCGGGCGGTCCCGGGGTACTCGTGGGGTCCCGATAAGCGTTTGCCCCCGGCGCGCGTTCCGGCCCCGTGGCGCTCGGGGCCTTCATCGTCGCGTTGTTCGTCATCGCCCTCGCCGTCCTCGCGCTCTACATCCTCTACGGGGTGCTCCACCGCGCGTTCCAGCGCGTCGGCTTCACGCCCGGCGAGGCCGCGCTCATCCTGCTCGGGACGATGATCGGCTCCGCGTGGAACGTCCCGCTCTGGCCTTGGCCGGTCGGCGGCGGCTGGATCTTGACGGTGAACGTCGGCGGCGCGGTCGTGCCCGTGCTCGTCTGCGTCTGGCTCCTGCGGCGCGTGCCGTCGATGGCGACGGCCGCGATGATCGGCGCCGTCCTCGTGTCGCTCGTCACGTACCTCGTCACTTCAGCGACGCCCGAGGGCATCGTCGTGCCGACGTACCTCGCGCTCCTTCCCCCCTTCGCCGCGGCCGCGCTCAGCCTGACCGCGTTCTGGCGCGAGGAGGACCATGCGGCGCCGCTCGCGTATGTGAGCGGCACGTTCGGAGCGATCATCGGGGCCGACGTCCTCCGTCTCCCGGAGTTCCTCGCGCAGGCCCCGCCGGAGGCCGGCGCGCTCGCATCGATCGGAGGCGGGGCGGTCTTCGACATGGTGTTCCTCACGGGCATCGTGGCCGTCGGCCTCGACGCGCTCGTGTTCCGGCAGCGCCGCCGCGAGGTCCACCACGCGCCGCTGCCCTACGACGAGCCCGAGGTCTTCACCGTCGGGACGAGTCCCGAACGCATGGCCGCGTGGGACCTGCCGAAGACGCCGAAGGCGCAGCTCCTCCACGGCGAGCAGATGCGCGCGCGCGGCGAGACCGTGCGCGAGGCGGTCGAACGCACTCCGGACCGGCCGAGAGCCCGCGCCCCGCGCTCACAGCCGCCCGCTCGTCCCGCGAACGAACTGCCGCGCGCGGCGCCGCAGTACTCGACGGCGTCCGGGGACGAACGGCTCGCGAAGCACCGCGAATGGGAGGAGCAGATGCGACGACGGCGTGAGAGTTGAGCCGCGTCATCGGCCGTACACGGTCGACCGAGGGCCGATCTTCGTGACGAGGACGCGTTCCCCGACGACCGTGTAGATCGCCCGGTACGCGCCGACGCGGATGCGCCAGAGCTCGTCGCGCGCCGCGAGGCGTCGGACGTCAGCGCCGGGTCTTCTTCGGAACGGATCCTCGGCGAGGGCCTCGAGCGCCTGCAGGAGCCTTCGACGCTCCGGTAGCGGAAGGGCATCGAGCTCCTTCCGTGCGCTCGCCGTGGCGCCTACGACGTACCGCCTCATCGAGGTCCGCCCAGAGCGTCTCGATCGGCACGATCGATTCTTCGCGCAGCCGCCGCAGGTGCTCCTCGAGGAACGCCTCGGTCGGCTGCTCGTCCATGAGGTCGTTCAGGACGTCGTCGTAGCTCGCCCCGCCGGTCTTGTACCGCCGCAGGCGCGCGAGGGTCTCTGGCCTGACCGGGACGGAAGTGAACTTGCTCATGACAGTCATTACTCTCATGACCCCTTGAGCCTGACGTCGGGGCAGGCATCGGGGAGGCGACGCCGCGCCCGAGCTTCGCGCTTGTCCGGAGGTCGCGCGGACGTCGGGAGCGCCACGCATCCCGCCCTCGATTTGCTCGGGCGAGCCCGCACCGTGCTCCCATGCTTTTTCGTTGAATTCGTCGAGCCAGGCGCCACGTTTGATGGAAGCGCCGTCCGCGTGAAGTTCACGCTCGATGGCACCCATCGCGGCGCGGATCTCGGCCGTGGACACGGTCCCCATGTGGCCGATCCGGGAGATCTTGCCCTCCACACCGTGGCCTGCGGGCCACGCTGAGTCTCGCCGCGCTGCGGCGCGGCGAGATCACCTCGTCCCGGCCGCCGGCGATGATCGCAACGCGCGCTCCGGCGCGCGTGGCATCTCGCCCTCGCTTCGGCTCGGGCGAGACCACGCCGTGCTTCTACGCCTTCGACTGGAAGGCGTCTAGCCACGCACCGCGCTTGACGGACGCGCCGTTTGCGACAAGCTCGGTCTCGATGGGAACGAACGCCCCGGCGATCTCCGCCGTGGACACGGTCCCCATGTGGCCGATCCGGAAGATCTTGCCCTTGACCTCGTCCTGGCCGCCGGCGATGACGACGCCGTGCTTCTCCTTGAGCGCCTTGCGGAACTTCGCCTCGTCGAGGCCCTGCGGGGCCCTCACGGCGGTCACGGTGTCGCTCGCGTAAGCGCGCGCGGGGAAGAGCTCGAGACCCATCGCCTCGAAGGCCGCGCGCGTCGCGTCGGCCTGTGCATGGACGCGTTCGATCCTCGCCTGGAGGCCTTCCGCCTCCAGGATCTTCAGAGCCTCGTGCATCGCGAGGTGGAGCGGGATCGCGGGCGTGAACGGCGTGTCGCCGTCGCGGAACTTGTCGAGCCACCGCGGCAGGTTCAGGTAGAACCCGCCGTCCT
>DATDQL010000289.1:0-17148 GCA_035292305.1 Thermoplasmatota archaeon | reverse complement strand
CGCGGGGCCGACGACGACGGCGCCGAGGAACGCGGCGCCGGCCCAGAGGGCGGAGGCCACGACGTGGACGACGCGGACGAATTCCCAGACGTGGAACGTCACGGGCGTGCGACCGCGCGGGGATTTGAAAAGGGCATGGTTACCCCCACCGTCGGGGGTGACCCGCAGGGGTCGGGGCTCACGATTAACCAAAAGGTTAAGTATTCTGGGCGCCTACAGTTAACTCGATGGCCAAGCGTCGCGCCATGGATCTGGACGCGGTCTTCGCCGCCCTCGCCCATCCGATCCGCCGCTCGATGATCGAGCGCCTGTCGGAGGGCGAGTGCGCGGTGGGCGACCTCGCCGAGCCCCACGACGTGAGCCTTCCCGCCATCTCGAAGCACCTGCGGGTGCTCGAGGACGCGGGACTCCTCGAACAGACGCCGGAAGGCCGCGTGCGCCGATGCCACCTCAAGGCGGCGCCGCTGTCGGCGGCCTTCGGCTGGATCGTCCAGTACCGCCTGTTCTGGGAGGACGCGCTCGACGCTTTGGCCGGACATGTCGAAGGAGACGAACGACGATGAGCAACACAACGCAGACGACGAAGAGCCACCTGCCACCGCCCCCCATGCCGCCCGAAGGGAAGCCCTTCGAGGTCGGCGCGACGACGGCGGTCGTGAACACCAAGCCCGACAAGACGGTGACGCTGCGCTTGAAGCGCGTCATCAAGGCATCGCCCGAGAAGGTCTACAATGCGTTCCTCGACGCGGACGCGCTGTCGGCGTGGCTTCCGCCGCACGGCTTCGTGGGGAAGATGCACGCGTTCGACGGCCGCGTCGGCGGCAAGTTCCGCATGTCGTTCTTCACGGTCACGAAGTCGTGGTCGAACACCTTCGGCGGCACGTACCTCGAGCTCGTGCCCGGCCGCAAGATCGTCCACACGGACAGGTTCGAGACGGACGACCCATCCATGCAAGGCGAGATGAAGGTCACGATCGTCCTGTCGCCCGCACCCGAGGGCACGCTCGTCGAGATCGTGCAGGAAGGCATCCCGGGCGGCCCGGCCGCAAGCGGCGCGCCGTACGGGTGGTCCCAGAGCCTCGACAAGCTCGCGCAGCTCGTCGAGCCGGAGCTTCCGTTCTGAGGTGATGTCAGGTGGGGAAGCTCGTGGTGGACCAATTCATGACGCTCGACGGCGTCGTGCAGGCTCCCGGCGGTCCCGACGAGGACCGTAGCGGCGGCTTCGTGCACGGCGGCTGGCAGGCCCCCCTCTCCGACGAGGAGTCGGGGAAGCTCATCGTCGAGGAGATCGAGAGGAACGAGGCGCTCCTTCTCGGGCGGCGCACGTACGAGATCTTCGCGAACTACTGGCCGAAGGCGCCCGCGGAGGACCCGATCGCGCGGAAGCTCAACGCGATGCCGAAGTACGTCGCGTCGCGGACGCTCCGCCGCGTCGAGTGGGCGAACAGCACGCTCCTCGGCGCCGACCTGCGCCAGGAGATCGTGCGGATCAAGTCGCGTCACGGGGAGACGCACGTCATCGGGAGTGGGGACCTCGTCCAGTCGCTCCTCCGGGACAGACTCGTCGACCGGCTCAACCTCTGGGTGTACCCCCTGACGCTCGGAGCGGGAAAGCGGCTCTTCGAAGAGGGCACCGTGCCCACCGCGCTCGAGCTCGTCCGCTCGCGCGTGTTCCCGAAAGGCTCCGTTCTCCTCACGTACGAGCCTCGGGGCGAGCCCACGTACGGAACGATGGGCGATCCGGAGGGGTGACGATGCCGGCGAAGTACGTCACGTCCAAGGATGGCACGCGCATCGCATTCGACGTCTCTGGCAGTGGACCGCCGCTCGTCATCGTCTGGGGCGCGCTAGGCGTACGCAGTTCGCCGTTCGCGACGCCGATGCGCGACGCCCTCGCGCGGCACTTCACGGTGTATCATTACGATCGGCGCGGGCGCGGCGAGAGCGGCGACACGTTGCCGTACGCGGTCGCGCGGGAGGTCGAGGACCTCGCGGCCGTCTGCGAGACCGCCGGGGGGAGCCCGTACGTCTTCGCGACGTCGAGCGGCGCGGCCCTCGCGCTCGAGGCCGCCGCCGCCGGCGTGCCGATGGCGGGGCTCGCGGCGTACGAGCCGCCCTACATGGTCGGCGACCCGAAGGACGCGCCGCCGGCCGACTACCTGGCGCACGTCACGCGGCTCGTCGACGAAGGGCGACGCGACGAGGCCGTGAAGTACTTCATGCGCGTCGTGGGCGTGCCCGGGTTCCTCGTGGCCGTCATGCCGTTCTTCCCGTTCTGGAAGGACGCGCGCGCCGCGGCGCACACGCTCCCCTACGACGGCGCCGTCATGGGCGACTTCAAAATCCCCGAGAAGCGCCTGCGAGAGATCAAGACGCCGACGTTCGCCCTCGCGGGTGGCAGGACGACGCCGACGCTGAAGGCCGCGGTCGCGGCCGTGGCGCGCACGGTCCCGGGAGCGGTGCACCGGGAGGTCCCCAAGCAGAACCACGGCGTGAAACCCGCCGCGATCGCGCCCGTCCTCGCGGAGCTCTTCGGGCGTTGATCGCGGGCCCGACGAGGGAAGGCCGGCGGCCGCCATGCGTGCCGCCCGCGCGTGCGGGGGTTCAGTGCTGGAGGTCGCTCGTGAACGTGTCGAGGAAGATCTTCCACTCGCCGTTCGCCTCGCGGCGCCACACCTCGATGAACTTGCCGCGGTCGTCGACGGTCCCCTTCGGCGTCGTGAGCTTCGCCGTGTAGGAGCCGTGCGTCACGGCGAGGTCGCCGGAGACCCAGACGGGCCCGCTCTCGATGTGCAGGTTCGAGAACACCTGCGTGAGGACGGGGAAGATCTCGCGGATGGCCGCGCGACCGACGACGATCGGGGCGTTCGGCGGCAGGAACCGCGCGTCCTCTGTGTAGAGGGCCGCGAGCCGGTCGATGTTCTTCGCGTTGAACAACTGGGCGAACTCGGCTTCCTTCGCGGCGATGGCCTTGCTTACCTGCGGGTCGGTCGTGGGCATCTTGGCACCGAGTCGCGCGACCTCCCGGCCGGTGCATGAAGCCTCGGTCTGGGGCAACCGGACGAGTCGTGCGGAAACGACGATGCACTTGAGGCTTTGGGGTCGCGTCCAAGCCGAGCGGCGGCGAGAGACCTGTGATGGGCCGGACAAGCGAACTCCTCGGGGATGTCCGCATCCTGAAACTCGCGGAGATGTACGAGGCGGCGTACGGCCGCTTCCTCCGCGACGACGCGATGCGCTACGCGTTCGGTCAGCCCGCACGCGACGCGCTCTCCGAGCTCGGCGCCGGGGACCACGAGCGCCGCATCGACTCCGAGATCCTTCGGCTGAACGCGGAGATCGGACAGGCCGAGCCGGAGGAGCTCGAGCGTGCCGCGCTCGAGGACGTGCTCGAGATCGAGCGCACCGCGCACGAGTTCTACGAGAAGGCCGCTCAGCGGGTGCACGACCCGGACGTCGCCCGCCTGTTCGCGCAGCTCGCGCGCGACGAAGCGCGCTACGTCGCGATCGCCTCCCGTGCGCTAGGGATCGCGCCGTCGGATGAGGGCCCTGGCGTCGTCGTGCGCGGCCCGCGCGAAGCGCCGCCCGAGCCCGCGCCGAAGCGGGTGCGGTGAACGCCTACTCGTCGTCCTCGTCGCCGCCCGCGAGGTCGGCCTGGCGCCACGCGCCGATGAGGTCCTGGATGCGCTTCTCGAGTTCGCGCTTCCTGTCCTTGAGGTCGCCGCGCACCTTCGGGAGCGCCTTGTTCAGGTGAACGAACGGCTCGCTGTCCGCGAGGAACGAGTTGATGGTCGCGAGCGGGTCCTCCCACGCCCCGACCTGGTCTACCTTGACGAGCTTCTGCTTAAGCGCCTCGTCCGCGAGCGTGACGAACTCCGCGCCGTACTGCGCCATGTCCCCGGCCATCTCCTCCGGCGGGAGGTCTTCGGGGAGCTCCTGTCCCTCGGCCTTCGCGAGGAACTCCATGCTCTTCCGCTCGAGCTGCTGCTTCAGTCCGCGCAGCTCCGTGCGCACCGCGCCGAGCTCGGGCGACTGCGCGCCGACATCCTCGGTGTCGGCGAGGAACGTGTCCAGCGCCTCGACCTGGTTGTCGATGAAGTACAGCTGATCCTCGCGCAGGATCTTCCGATCGAGCTCGTCCTTCGCGTTCTGGACGAAGGTCTTGCCGTCCGCGAGCGCCCGCTGCACGTCCGTGGGAACCGCCTCGGCCGCAGGAGGCGCGCGTGCGCTCTTAATGCTTTGCGGGAGGGCACGTCTCGGCCCCCCGCGAGGGCTTCAAGTCACCCGGCACGCCACGGCCTTCGCGAGCGCCTTCGCGGACGCGAAGAAGTCCGGGGTCTTCCCGCCGAGCGGTCCCGTCGATACGGGAAGCGCTCCGTACCCGGCGACCGCGACGAACACGCCCGGCTCGTCGCAGTGGTGCGTGATCAAGATCGCTTTCGCGGGCGTGTCCGCGCCCTCGACGTCGTAGAGCTGCGCCTCCACCGCGACGTTGCCCGCGTTCACGAGCGTCGCGGTCTCCGTGCCCGTCGGGACGAACCTGACGCCCTGCTCCGCCTCGATGGTCGCGATCGCTTCTGGAAGGAAGCGCTCCTCCTTCATGATGGGAACGTCCGTCGTCGACACGACCACGACGCCCGCGACGCCGGATGCGCCGGCGGGCGCGAACGGTTGCGAGCGCATCTGCGCGAGGCCGTAGAACGTGCGGAGCGTCGGATCGCCCTCGCGCGTCCAACCTTCGTCGTCGAGCGCGGATTGCGGGATGCCGGGCCCGACCGCGGAGCCGAGGCAACCGGAGAGCGCCACCGCGACAAGCACCGAGACGCACGCGAGCAGGAACGGACGCATCGTGAGCACGAACGCGCCCACGTCCATGAAGGTTTATACGAAGGAAGTGCAATGGCGGCCCGCTTCCGAGGGCCCGTGGTCTAGTGGTTATGATACCTGTCTCACACACAGGTGGTCGCTGGTTCGAATCCGGCCGGGCCCATTGCGGCGCTCCGCCGTGACGGCGCCGTGGGTGCGACGATGCGCTACCCGCTGCTGCCTCGGATCCTCGTCGCTGTCCTCGGCCTCCTCGTCTTCTCCCAGTCCGCCGCGACGGCGCTCGACCTCGAAGCGCAAGGCTTCCCCCGCACCGCCGCGGCCGAGTGGATCGTCGGCGGCGTCCTCGCCGTCTTCCTCTTTGCGCTCTCCGTCGCCCCGGGCGAGCTCGACGCCCTCCTCCCGCGCGGAAGCCGCGTCGATCTGCGCCGCGCGGCGCACTTCGGCGCGATCGTCGCCGCCGTCGGCTCCCTCTACGTCCTCCTCGGCCTCGCCGGCGTCGTCGACACCGTCCACGGCCTCGAGCTCCAAGAGCGCGGCGAGGACCCGTTCGGTATCGAGGACGAGCGCACCGTCCTCGTCGGCCTCGCGCTCAACGCGGTCGTCCTCCTCGGCGCCCCCTTCCTCTGGGTCGCATCGACGCGCCCGGGCGAGCCCGTCTTCCGCGCCCTCGGCCTGACCTCCGAGCGCGGCGGCCGCGCGTTCGGCCTCGGCATCGTCTTCGCTCTCCTCGCGATCGCCGTCGCCGCCGCCGCCACCGTCGTCGTCACGAACCTCACCGGGTGGACGCTCCCCGTGAACGAGCGCGCCCTGGGGATCGGCGCCGCCCTCTCGCCTGTGGGCGCCTTCCTCGTCGCCGCCGCGAGCGGCCTCGTCGAGGAGGTCTACTTCCGCGGGTGGCTCCAGCCCCGCATCGGCCTCCTCGGCCAGGCCCTCGTCTTCACCGCCGCCCACCTGAACTACCTCCACGTCGGCGAGACCATCGCCGTCTTCGTCCTCGCCCTCCTCTTCGGCCTCCTCTTCCGCGCCACGAAGAACCTCTGGGCGCCCATCGGCGCCCACTTCGCGTTCAACCTCGTCATGCTCCTCGCCGCAAGCGCGGCGTGACGCACGCCGTCCCCCAAATTTTTAGGAGGCGTTCGACGCCCGACCCGGTGCCCCAGGGGTGCCGTGCGTGAAACTCCGAGGTCTCGCCTCGGAAGTCGTCGCGCGAAGGAACCGCCGGCTTGTCGACGGCCTTCACGGGAGGCTCCGCGTCGGCGTGGTTTATCAAGCTCCCTGGCATTGGTGGTGTTGGCATCGGCTGCGCGGGGGCACAGCACGTGAAGGGTATCGTTTTCAACATCCTCGAACAGGTCGTCACGAACGAACTGGGCGCAGACACGTGGGACGCCCTCATCGAGGCCGCCAAAGTGGATGGCGCTTACACGGCACTGGGAAACTACGAGGACGCCCAGCTCGGGGCCCTTGTCATGGCCGCCTCCAAGACGCTCAACAAGCCGCCGGCGGAGATCGTGCGCTGGTTCGGGCGCAAGGCCATTCCGCTCTTCTACGAGCGATATGGCACCCTGTTCACGCCCCACAAGTCGACGGTGCCGTTTCTTCTGACACTCAACGACGTCATCCACCCTGCGGTGCGCCAGTTCTACCCTGGCGCCGACGTGCCCGACTTCGACTTCGAGGTCATGGGCGACCACGAACTCGTCATGGGATACAGATCGAAGCGTAAAATGTGCGCCTTTGCCGAGGGACTCATCGAGGGCGCCGCCGACCACTACGGCGAGAAGGCCGTCATCACGCAGACCAAGTGCATGCTCCGCGGGGACCAGAAATGCGTCCTGGTCATCAAGGTGGTTCGGTGAGCGAGACGGGAACCACGCGGCCGAGCGACATCGAACGCCTGCAGAGTCGGCTTGAGCGGGAGCGACGCGCCCGCCAGGAGGCCGAGTCCATCGCCGAGAGGATGGTCGCCCGGCTCCACCTGACCTTGGATTCCCTGGAGGAGGCGCAGACCATCGCGCACGTCGGCTCCTGGCAATGGGACATCGCCCCGAACCGCGTGGCCTGGAGTGACGAGATGTACCGCATCTGGGGCCTCGAACCGGAGGATTTCGCGGCCGACTACGAAGGCTACCTGTCCTCCATCCACCCGGACGACCGGCCTCACGCCGACGCGGCCGTTCGCCAAGCCATGCAGGACCACCGACCCTTCTCGTTCGAGCACCGCGTCGTGCGTGGCGACGGGTCGGAAGTCATGGTCGCGGGGAAGGGTCGCGTGGAATGTGACGGGAACGGTAACCCCATCCGGATGAGAGGGACGGCCCAGGACATCACGGAACTCAAGGAGGCGGAGACGCTACGATTGGAATCCCATCAACGGGTCCAGCAACTTGCCCAACTCCAGGAGGCCAACCGTTTCAAGACGCTGTTCATCAACACGGCCGCGCATGAATTGCTTACCCCCTTGACGCCGTTGAGGACGCTGGTCCATGTCATGTCGCGCGACTCCATCGTCCAACGCGAGCCCAAGTTCTCGCGGTACGTGGAAATCCTATCCAGGAACCTCGAACGGCTCACCAAGCTCGTGCAGGACCTTCTGGACGCATCAAGAATGGAAGGAGGCAAGATCGGCATCAAGCGCGACCCCGTGAGGCTCAGCGACGTATGCCAGACCGCGCTGGAATCGTTCCATCCGGAGGCGGAAGCCAAAGGCGTTCATCTCGAATCGAAGCTGTCACCTGACGTGGTCGTGAACGGTGACGCCGACCGATTGGTCCAAGTCGTGACCAACCTCATCTCCAATGCCCTCAAGTTCACGCCAAGTGGCGGCAAGATCTCTGTGCACACACGTCGGGACGCAGACAGGGCGGTCTTGACCGTGACGGACACCGGAGTCGGGATCGAGCCGGACTTCATGTCAAGGCTTTTCCAGCCGTTCAGTCGGGCGCACTTGGTCTCAGATCAGATGCAGCCAGGGACCGGGCTTGGACTCTTCGTGACCAAAGGGTTCGTCGATCTCCATGGCGGGAATATCTCCTGCCAGAGTCCAGGAAAAGGTCGCGGCACCACCTTCACCGTCTCCCTCCCGCTTTGACGAGGGCTCCCATTCTGGGAATTCCAGGCCGTCCCTTGGTTCTGGCGGCCGATTCCTGGAAGATCCATGTCCGCGCGCCTGGATCGCTTGCTGCACTTGGCGGATCACGTCATCCGGAGCGGTGGATTTTGACAGGAACCGGAACACGCCCAGCCGTTCGGCCTCTCGCTCGACCGTGTCATCGGGAAAGGCCGTGAACATCAAAGAAGGCACACCTGGGGCCAATTCGCGCGCCTTGGCCAGGAATTGCAATCCGTTCATTTCTGGCATCTTGTAGTCCGTGATGATGACATCCACGCGGTTGGCGGCCAGGAGTTCCAGTGCGGCCTTTCCGCTCGCGGCCTTCAATGCGCGCGCGTCGAGCCCGGTCTCGATGAGGATGGCGAAGCATTCTACCACGTCCGGTTCGTCGTCAACGATCAGAATGGTGCGCATTCGCCCCCCGCCCGCCCCGGCCTGAGTCGGGAGGTCTTCCTTCACGGGCGTTCATGACGGTCGAGGCATTAAATGGCCTCGTCGGGGGCGTGGGCATCCAAGGATACATATGCCCCGTCGGGATACAGCGTGCCATTCCCCCTAGCACGGGGGTCCTAGGTCGTCTTCATGGTCGAAGTCGCCGGCACCGATGCGCCTGAGAGCAGCCTGACGGGCAAGATCGAAGCCGAGCTCGAACTGCTCCAACGCCACGTCGAGATCCTGAAGGCCGTCAAGGACCACGAGCCCATCGGCATCATCCGCCTCGCCGAGATCACCGGCCACCCGCAGCACAAGGTGCGCTACTCGCTGCGCATCCTGGAGCAAGAGGGGTTGATCGAGCCGAGCGCGCAAGGCGCCGTGACGACGACGGAGATCAACAATTTCATCCCGCATCTCCGGCACATCCTGAACCTGATGACGGACACGGTGGCCGAGCTCAAGAAGACGATCGGGATGTGAGCTCAGTCCCAGAACTGCCGCGTCTTCGCGTACGTGATCTCGGCTTCGAGCACGTCTCTGAGGAACGTCTCGTCGCTCGTCCGTTGCTTGTAGAGCAGGCGTCCCGCGGTGTCGGGTCCAACTCCGCGCGCGACGAGCGCGAGCATGGCGCGTCGTTTGTGGTCTAGGAGGAGGTTCGCGGCGGTGTGGAGGCGGCGGAGCTCCTTCCTCTCGTCCGGGTCCAGTCCGTCTTCGCTGCGTCTGGCTTTCGCGAGGACCTTGGGCGGGTCCTGCTGCCAGGGTCGGTAGGCGGTGACGAGGACGCTCGCGCAGTCCGGGCACGCGAGCTTCCTCTCACTGTCGTCGGGCGGGATCGCGCGATCGACCCGGGTCTCGACGCGCCAGTCCTTGCAGTGGAGGCAGTGGAGGACGACGCGTTCGTTGCCGAGGCGTTTCTCGAGCGCTTCGAGCATGGTGCGGTCGGCGCGGGCGGGGCTGATGAGCTCGATGCGTTGGTCGATGCCGGCGATCGAGATCGGGCCGAGGTCTTGCTCGACGAGCGTCAGATCGCCGCGCTGCAGCGCGGCGAGCTGACGCTCGGTCCCCGGCAGGTCGAGGTGGTCCTCGAAGACCTCGCGAAGGGCTTCGCGGTAGAGCGGCGTGCCCTTGAACGCGCCGAGGAGGCGTGCGATGGAGATCTTGCGGAAGTCGACGTCGCGTTCGATGGCGCCGAACTTGCGCGCCACATGGAGCATGCGGTGGCGTAGGAACACGCTGTTCTGGAGGACGAGCTCTAGGAGGGGGCGCACGCTCGCAGGCGGCGTGGTGGTGAGGAGCTCGGCGACGACGCGAGCGTCGGCGCGGCTCGGGAGGTTGAGGACGATGCGGTACGGGTCGATCTGGAGGCCGACGCTCGTGCCGAGGCGCGCGCTGAGCAGCGTCGAGAGGAGCCGTCCGAGGGTCTCGTTCACGCGGCTGCCGAAGGCTGCGTTGAGGACGGCGACGCCGCCGCCGTACTCGAGGGTGAGGACCTTGTCGGTGGGGACGGCACGTGGGAGCTGGCTGCGGACGTAGGCGGCGGCTTTCGTCGCGCCGTCGAGGTCGCAGCGGTGCTCGTCGACGAGGGTGCGTGCGGCGGCGTCGAGGTCGGGCGCGGCGGCGAGGGCCGCGCGGAGGGCGCCGACGTCCTCCGCGACCTCGAACGGGACGGGGATCTCCTCGCCGACCCACGAGGGGACGGCGCCGAGGGGGTCCTGGACGGGCTCGACGACGATCTCGTCCTCCTTGATCTCGACGACGCGCCACGCGCGCCCTTGGAGGATGAACGCCGCCGACGGCTCGACGAAGCTCGCCACGAACGCTTCGTCGAGCTGCGCGACGGGGCGGTTGGTCACGATGTTGCGGACTCGCCACGTCTTCTCGTCACGGATCATCGAGAGGTTCTCGACCATGTAGGTGCGGCTTCGGCGCCGCGGGCCGAACTCGCCCTTCTCGGCCCAGAGCACGCTTTCTTCCGCGAGCTGCGCGAGGACCTCCTCGACCTCCGCCTCCTTCAGGTCGCGGAGCGGATGCGCGCGTCGCAGCACGCGCCACGCGTCGCGCCCGGCAACGCGGCCGCGTTCGACGGCCATCATGACGAGCTGGTTCGCGAGGACGTCGAGCGGCATCCGCGGCCCGGGGTGGGCCTCGATCTTCTCGTCGAGCGTGCGGCGCACGATGACGGCGGCTTCGAGCACGTCGTCCGGGTCGAGCGCGACGACGACGCCGTTCGAGACGAGGTCCGCGCGGTGGCCGGCGCGTCCGACACGTTGCACGAGGCGCGTGACCTGACGGGGCGAGCCGTATTGGATGACGAGGTCGGCCTGCCCGATGTCGATGCCGAGCTCCATGCTGGAGGTGCAGACGAGCCCGCGCGAGCGACCCTGTTTGAAGGATTCCTCCGCGGCGATGCGGACGTCGCGCGCGAGCGATCCGTGGTGGATCGCGAGGGGATACTCGGGGTCGAGCATGCGCACACGCGCGGCGAGGACCTCCGCGGTCTCGCGCGTGTTCACGAAGAGGAGGGTCGCGGCGTGCTGGTCGACGAGCGCGAGGCACCGGTTGAGGAAGGCCGCGGCGTCGGGGCGCGAGGCGAGCTTCTCGGCGGTGCGCACGTCGCGCGCCGACGGGCGGGGGCTCTCGACGGAGAGCGAGAGGCGTTTCGCGACGGGCACGCGCACGATGCGTACCGTGCGACCGGCGCCGCCGAGCCATGCGGCGACCTCCTCGGGGTCGCCGACGGTGGCGCTGAGGCCCACGCGCTGGAAGCCCGCGGGCTGGAGGGCTTCGAGCCGCTCCAGGCCGCAGGCAAGCTGCGCGCCGCGCTCGTCCTCGGCGAGCTCGTGCACCTCGTCGACGACGACATGGCGCACGTTCGCGAGCGCCGCGCGGAGCAGGCGGCCAGTGAACATGATCTGCACCGTCTCCGGGGTCGTGATGAGCACGTCGGGCGGGTGCCGTGCCTGCCGCGCGCGCTCGGCGCCCGTCGTGTCGCCGTGCCGGACGCGGACGTCGACGCCGAGACGTTTCCCCCATTCGTGGAGGCGCCCCATGAGGTCACGGTTGAGGGCGCGCAGCGGCGTGACGTACAGGATCTGGACGCCCTTGCGTCGCTCGCCCGCGAGGCGCGCGCGGACGAGGCGGTCGAGGAGGGGGAGCATCGCGCTCTCCGTCTTGCCCATGCCGGTCGGCGCGACGAGGAGCGTGTGCGCGCCCGAGAGGATGCTCGGGATCGCGGCCTCCTGTGCGGCCGTCGGGCGGAGGAAGCCTTCGGAGGCGAGGAGGTCACGCAGCGGCTCGGAGAGGTCCGCGAACGCGCCTTCGAGTTCAGCGACGGCCACGCGCGCGCCTCCTGCGCCGCGGCCGGGAGGCGTCCTCGCCGCGCGCGTCGCCCCACGCGCGCAGGTCCGCGACGCTGCCGAGGTCGACGCCGTCGAGCGTCCAGACGCGCGCCGCTTCGAGGTCGGCGAGGCCGTTCGCGAAGATGGGACCGAGCGGGCGATCGGGCCCGTTGAACGCGACGCCGCCGAGGAGCTCGTTGAACGCGGGCATCACGACGAGCGTCGCGTCCAATGGGAGCCGAGGGTAGCGCGCCCGCGCGGCGTCGGTCAACGCGGCGCGGATCCAACAGGCCTCCTTGTGGCGGTGGCCGAGCTCGTCCTTGAGGAGCACCATGGGATGGTTGTGGCACATCACGACGAGGGGGGCGGCCATGACGTCGTCGGCCGGCCACGTGTGCCCGTGGACGAGGCCGACGGCGCCGAGGCGCATCCCGTCGGCCGCGTGCACGACGACCTCGGGAGGCAGGACGTCGAGGTCGACGTCGTGGTTCCCCCGGACGAGGTGGACCTCCGCGTCGAGGCCGTCGAAGAACGCGGGGAGGTCCATGTGCTCGTCGCGCGTCGCGGTCGGGATCGCGTGCTTGAGGTCGCCGAGGACGATGAGTTTCTGCGCGCCCGCGGCCTTCAGGAGCTTGTCGAGCCTGGCGCGCATGCGCCAGCTCTGTGACGGGAGGTGGATGCCGGCCTCGCGCAGCTCCGCTTCGAGCCCGACGTGGAGGTCGCCGACGACGAGCGCGTCGTCGGCAGGCAGGTGCAGCGCGCGTTCGCCGAAGAGCGGGGTCGGAGGCGCGTGCGGCACGGACCCCTCGAGGCGCGCTCGCGCGATGAAGCTTGCTTCAGCCGTGCGCGTGGGCGTCGTGGGCGCCTGCGCCGTAGCCGCGCAGCTCGCGGTAGAGGGCGCGCTGATGCTCGGTGAGAACGGCGTCGGTCGCGAGATGCGCGCGCAGGTGGATCGCCTGCAGGTCGGCTCGCGCGGCGGCGAGGTCGCCGGTGAGTGCGCCGAGCCCCTCCGAGGTGACGCTGCGGGCGCGGAACGCGTCCTCGAGCGCCGCGGCCTTACGGATGACGTCCTCCCCGGCGGGCACGGCGGCCGCGAGCATGGCCGCGCGGATCGCCTCGACGTCCTCACGTTGCCTTGTGGTGAGGTCGAGCTCGCGCCCGAGGTCGAGGACGTGCTTCGGCCCGGCGTACCCGTTGAGCTCGGCGGGCAACGCCATGCCGTAGCCTTCCCCGGCGCGCAGCGCGCGGAGTTCCTCGTCCGAGAGCCCGCGGACTTCGGCACCCTCGAGCTCGGCGTAGCGCGACGCAGGAGGTGGACTCGGCCCGCTGTCGAAGCATCCGCCGAGGGTGGGGACGAGGAGGATCGCGAGGAGAGCGCGGGGAGCAGGCATATGTGGGGCGTGACGCAGCACCCTCTCTTGAAGGTCCCCGCGTCGTCGCGGAACCGTGCCCCGGCAGGTCCATGACCCGGCCGCGCGCTCGACGCCCCGTGCGCTTCGCGGGCCGGAAGGTCGCCGTGACGGGCGGGACCGGTTACCTCGGAGGCGCCGTCGTGCGCGACCTCGTGCGGGAAGGCGCCGAGGTGACGGTCCTCGCGCGACGCCCCGAGGCCGCAGCCCATCTCGCCGGCCGGCCCGGAGTGCGCCTCGCGAAGGCGGACGTCGCCCGTCCCGAGACGCTCGACCTCGCGGGGCACGACACGGTCGTGCACGCCGCCGCGTGGGTCGCCTTCGGCATCCCGAAGCGCAAGCGCGAGCGCTTCTGGAAGACGAACGTCGACGGCACGCGGCACGTCGTCGAGGCCGCTCGGAAGGCGGGCGTCGCGCGCTTCGTGCACGTCTCCAGCATCGCGGCCCTCGGCGACACGCGCGGCACGGTGGCGGACGAATCGTTCGTCCCGGGGGAGGGCCACCGATCGTTCTACGAGGTGACGAAGCGCGCGGCGCACGCGGTCGCCCTCGCCGCGGACTCTCCCGAGCTCGCGGTGTCGGCTGTCATGCCCGCGGTCATCGTGGGTCTCCCTGCGCCGTGGCAGGACGGCGGACGCGCGTCCGTCCGCGGCCCGATGGACGGCCTCCTCGACCGCTTCGCCGCGGGCCGCTGGCTCCCGACGCCGAGCGGGGACGGCCCGACGTCGTTCGTGCACGTCGACGACGTCGCCGAAGGCGTGCTGCTCGCCGCGCTGCGTGGCGGCGGGCCGTACCTCCTGACGGACACGGACTGCACGTTCCACGAGTTCTTCGCGCGGCTCGGCCGCGCGATCGGTCGCCCCGAGCCGCGCGCCCGCGTGCCGCTGCCAGTCCTCCGCGCGGCGCTCTGGACGATGGAGCGGACGTACCACGCGCTCGGGAAGGTGCCGCCGGCTTCGACGGAGCTCGCGGCGAGTCTCGCGGCGGACATGCGGTACGACTCGTCCAAGGCGCGGAAGGATCTCGGGTGGGAGCCGGATCTGTGGGGGAAGCTGCGGCGGGACTACTTGCTGTTGGCCCAGGCGTAGGCCTGTCGCCGCGCGCCATGCCGCCTGGGACCACCAAGCCACCAAGGGGCTCGGGGGGGGGTCATCGAGATACCCGATGCTGCGCGGGCGAGAAGGAGGAACGCCCGATCCTTGGTATCTTGGTGCCTTGGTGGTTGGATCGCCTGGCAGCCGATCACGGCCCCGTATGCTCGTGCCGCGGCGCCTTCGCCACGTGCTCCTCGAGCGTCTCGCGGAACCACTGCGCGAGGCCTCGCCGCACGTAGCTCGCGAGGCTCTCGATGTCTTTGATCGGGAGGTCGAGGTTGCGCCGGATCTCGTCGCGCCACACGCGGTCGATGCGCCCCGCGGAGCCGCCGATGGCCCGCTCGGCCTCCTCCAGGAGCCGCGTGCCCTTGCGGTCCCAGTCCGTGAGGATGATGACGAGCGGATGCTCGCGCGCGAGGGCCTCGTACGTCTCGTAGAGCGGGCGGCCCGTGTGCACGGTGAGGACGGTCCCGGTGAATCCGAGTGCGCGCAGGGAGGCCACGTCGCGCGCGCCCTCGACGAGGATCGGGACGTAGCGGTTCACCTCGCGGAGCTCCTCGAGCACCTCGAGGAGCGTCTCGAAGCGCTCGCGTTCACCCACGTCCGCCAAGAAGGCCCTTCGGGCTAATGAGTCCTAGCGGCCGCGAAGCGGCCGCTATTTTCCATAAGGATGGGGGAAGGCCGCGATGAAGCCCCACGCGGCGAAGGCGCCACCGACGCCGATCGCGACCGCGACCGGGATGCGCGAGCCGCCAGCCGCGGACTGCCACGCAAAGTGCACGAGGAGCCCCGCCGCGAGGAGCATCGCGGGCAGGATGAGGAACATCGCCACGAGGCTCGCACGTTTCTTCCCGCGGATGTCGCGGATCTCGAGCGACCGTTGGTTCCCCAGCCGCCGCTCCATGCTCTCGTGCATGAGGCGCGGGCAGGGCCCGTCCGGACATGAACCTTATGCCCCGGCGCCGCGGTCCCGCCGCGCATGGGAAAGGCCGTCGTGTGGAAGCCGCACGGGCGCTACGCGACCGACGCGAACGTGAAGGGGTTCCTCGACCGCCACGGCTTCCGCGACCTCGACGCGCTCCTCACCCGCTCGCAGGAGGACCCGGCGTGGTTCTGGGGCGCCGTCGAGAAGGACCTCGGGCTCGCCTGGTACGAACCGTACCGCGAGGTCCTCGACGACGCGAAGGGGATCGCGTGGTCGCGCTGGTACGTCGGCGGGAAGACGAACATCGCGCTCAACTGTGTCGACCGCCACGCGGCCGGGGCGAGGCGGAACAAGCTCGCCGTCGTGTGGGAAGGAGAGGACGGCAAGGTCACGCGGTGGACGTACCGTGACCTCCACCGCGAGACGAACCGCGTCGCGAACTGGCTGCGCGCGAAAGGCGTCGGAAAGGGCGACGCCGTCGGCGTCTACATGCCGATGGTTCCCGAGGTCGTCGCCGCGCTGCTTGCGATCTGCAAGGTCGGCGGCCTCTTCGTGCCGCTCTTCAGTGGCTTCGGCGCCGACGCGATCGAGAAGCGCCTTGCGGACGCGGGCGCGAAGGCGCTCCTCACGAGCGACGGGTTCTGGCGGAAGGGCCAGAAGGTCCCGATGAAGCCCGTCGCGGACGAAGCGCTCTCGAAGGTCCCCTCCGTGCGGCACGTGCTCGTGCTCCCTCGGCTCGGCCTCGACGTCCCGATGCGCGCCGGTCGCGACGAAGGCTGGGTCGATGCCGTGCACGGCCTTTCCGCCGAAGCGGAGACCGAGCGCATGGACAGCGAGGACCCGTGGATGGTGATCTACACCTCCGGCACCACGGGACGGCCGAAAGGCTCGGTCCACGTGCACGGCGGGTTCCTCGTGAAGATCGCGCAGGAGGTCGCGCACCAGACCGACCTCAAGGACGAGGACCTGCTCTGGTGGTTCACGGACATGGGCTGGATCATGGGCCCGTGGGAGGTCGTCGGAGGGCTCGCCCTCGGCGGCTCCGTGTTCCTGTACGAAGGCGCGCCCGACCACCCCGCGCCCGACCGCATGTGGAGCATGGTCGAGCGCCACGGCGTCACCATCCTCGGCGTGTCGCCGACGCTCGTGCGGGCGTTGATGAGGCACGGCGACGGACCCGAGGCGGCCGCAGGCCGCCGAGGGTCTGCGGACGCGCCGCCCGCAGGCGGCGCGTCGCGCACGCCGCCCGCGGCATTCTGGGGGCACGACGTCTCATCGCTGCGCATCCTCGCCTCGACCGGCGAGCCGTGGAACCCGGAGCCTTGGACGTGGCTCTTCGAGAAGGTCGGCGGTTCGCGCTGCCCGATCATCAACCTCTCCGGCGGGACGGAGGTCGGCGCGTGCTTCCTCTCGCCGACGCCGCTCACCCCGCTCGCACCGTGCAGCCTCGGTCACCCCGCGCTTGGCATGAGCGTCGCCGTCCTCGACGACGCGGGGAGACCCGTGCCCGCGGGCACCGTCGGCGAGCTCGCCGCGACGAAGCCGTGGCCCGGCATGACGCGCGGCCTCTGGAAGGACCCGGAGCGCTACATCGAGGCGTACTGGAGCCGGTGGCCCGGCATCTGGTACCACGGAGACTTCGCGAGCGTCGACGAGGACGGCGCGTGGTACCTCCACGGCAGGAGCGACGACACGATCAAGATCGCGGGGAAGCGCGTCGGCCCCGCGGAGGTCGAGAGCGCGCTCGTCGACACGGGCCTCGTGCAGGAGGCGGCCGCCGTCGGCATCCCGCATCCGGTGAAGGGCGACGCCCTCCACGCGTGGGTCATCCTTCGCCCCGGCGTCGAGAGCGGCGCGAAGACGGAGGAGGCGCTGCGGGAGGCGGTCGAGCGCGCGCTCGGGAAGAGCTTCCGCCCCGCGGGGATCCACGTCGTGCGCGACCTGCCGCGCACGCGCAACGGGAAGATCCTCCGCAGAGGCGTGAAGGCGAAGGCCATGGGGAAGGACG
>DATDQL010000288.1:0-6793 GCA_035292305.1 Thermoplasmatota archaeon | reverse complement strand
CGTGTCGCGGCGAGAGAAGCCGCGGGCGCCCTCAGGCGAACGCGGAGTCCTCTCGTCGCGTGTCGCGGCGAGAGAAGCCGCGGGCGCCCTCAGGCGAACGCGGCGTCCTTCCCGGCGTTGTCGCGGCCGCCGATCTGCGAGCCCGCGAGCTTCTGGATCGCGCGCTGGAAGTCGCGCATCGTGACCATGTCGCGCTCCTCGCGGATTGCGAACATGCCGGCCTCGGTGCACGCCGCCTTGATGTCGGCTCCCGTCGCGGTGTCGCCGCACAGGACGGCGAGCCGCGCGACCTCCACGTCGGCCGCCATGTTCATGCGACGCGTGTGGATCGCGAAAATCTCGCGCCGCGCCTCGAGATCCGGGACCGGGATCTCGATGATGCGGTCGAAGCGGCCGGGGCGCAGGAGCGCGGAGTCGAGCATGTCCGGCCTGTTCGTCGCCGCGATGATCTTGACGTCGCCGCGGGGCGAGAAGCCGTCCATCTCGGACAGGAGCTGCATGAGCGTGCGCTGCACCTCGCGGTCGCCCGAGGTCGAGGCCTCGTAGCGGCTCGCGCCGATGGCGTCGAGCTCGTCGATGAAGAGGATCGTCGGCGCCTTCGCGCGCGCCATCTGGAAGAGCTCGCGGACGAGGCGCGCGCCCTCGCCGATGTACTTCTGCACGAGCTCGCTGCCGGCGAGCTTGATGAACGTCGCGTTCGTGTGGTGCGCGACCGCCTTCGCGACGAGGGTCTTGCCCGTCCCGGGAGGCCCATGGAGCAGGATGCCCTTCGGCGGGTCGATGCCGACCTTCTCGAAGAGCTCCGGCTTCGTCATCGGGAGCTCGACCGCCTCGCGGATCTCGCGGACCTGGTCCTTCATGCCGCCGACGTCCGAGTACGTGGACTCGGGCGCGGTGATGACCTCCGCGCCGTAGACGGCGGGGTCGAGGCTCGCGGGGAGGATCCCCACGACGGAGAGGGATTGCTGGTTGAGCGAGACGCGGTCGCCCGGCTTGAGCTGCGTGCGGTCGATGAAGTCCGCGACATGCACGACGAAATGCGGACCGGTGGACGACTTGAGGACGAGCCGGCCGTCCTCGAGCATGTCCTTGACGTAGCCGACGATGAGCGGGGGCGAGCGGAGCTTCTCGAGCTCGGCCTTCACGTGCTTGACCTCGCGCGACAGCCGCTGGCGATCGTTCTCCGCCGTGCGGTACTGCGTCTCGAGGCGGCGCTTCTGCTCGCGGAGCAGGGCGTTGCGCTCCTCGAGGTGCTTCAAGCGCTCGAGGAGGTAGCGGGAGTATTCCTCGCCCGTCAACTCCCCGGGCGGCACCACGACGTCGTCGTCCGTCATGACCGGTCTCCGCGCGGGCGGTGTCCGCTCTTATCGCTTGAGTCTATATAGGGTTTCTTATGCGGCGATTGGCCGGGTCAAGGAGCCCTCCCGGGCCGGGGTCACACACCCGGGACGGAAGCGAGGTGAACCTTCATTGCGCGCTTCCGCCTGCCCCGCACGATGCTGTGCGAGATGTGCGGGAAGGACGTGCCGTCGCTGCGACGCGCCACCGTCGAGGGGACGTCGATGAGCCTCTGCGGCGGCTGCGTGCGGTTCGGCGTCGAGGTCGCCGGCGCGAAGACGGAGGTGACGGGACGGTCCCGCGTCGTCGAGTCGCTCGAGCGCCGCGCGACGCGGGCGAAGCCGCGCGACGTGTTCGACCAGATGGAGGAGGAGCTCGTCCCCGAATACGCGAAGCTCGTCCGCGACGCCCGCGTGCGCAAGGGCCTGACGCCCGAGCAGCTCGACGATCGCATCAAGGAGCGCCGCAACACGACGGCGCAGCTCGAGCGCGCCGAGCTGCACCCGAGCGACACGCTCGTCAAGAAGCTCGAGAATGAACTCGGGCTCAAGCTCATGGAGAAGCCCGACTTGGTCCCGACGAAGCCCGCGTCCAAAGGGCAAGGCGGCGTCACGCTCGGGGACCTCGTGAAGGACGCGACGAAGAAGAAGCCGTGACGGAAGGGCAAGCGCAAGGGCAAGCGCAAGGCGAGGGCCAGGGCGCGGTGAGGGCCGGGGCCGCGAAGGGCCTGGGCGGGGGCGACGGACGTCGATGGTGCTGCGGATGGAAGCGGACGATGACGCGGTCCACGAGGCCGTCCGCCTCCTCGACTGCCGTGAGCTCGTCGCGTACCCGACCGACACGCTCTACGGCCTCGGCGCCGACGCGCTCGACGAGGACGCCGTCCTCGCGCTCTTCGAGGCGAAGGGCCGCCCGCCCGACGCCGCGGTCCCCGTCCTCGTCGCCGATCTCGAGGCCGCGCGCCACGTCGCTCGCGTGACCCCGCTCGCGCGGATCCTCGCCGCGCAGCATTGGCCCGGCGCGCTCACGCTCGTGCTCCCCGCGCTGCCGAGCGTGCCCGACGCCCTGCTCGGCGGCGGGACGACCGTCGCCGTCCGCGTCCCGCGCTCTCCGTGGGCGCTCGACCTCGCGCGCGAATTCGGGCCCGTGACCGCGACGAGCGCGAACCGGCACGGAGAGCCGCCCGCGCGCGACGCGGACGAGGCCGCGGTGAGCGTGCCGGGTCTCGCGCTCGTCGTGGATGGGGGGAGGTTGCCCGGCGTGCCGTCCACGATCGTGGACGCGACCGGGAAGGAGCCAAAGGTGCTCCGCGAGGGCGCGGTCCGGCTGTCGTGAGCGCCGCCCGGTGGCGCGTCCGACCGCCTCGTCCACGTTTTCCCGCCCGAAAAAGCCTTCACCCTCCCGAGGTTTCGCCGCGGCATGGACGGCGCGACGCGCGAGAAGTACCTGCAGGCCGGCCGCCTCGCGGGACGCGGACGCGAATTCGGGCGCACGCTCGTCGTCCCGGGCGCGCGCCTACTCGACGTCGCGACTGAGGTCGAGGCCTTCGTCCGCAAGGAAGGCGGCGCGCCCGCGTTCCCGTGCTGCATCAGCGTGAACGACGACGCCGCGCACGACACGCCGGGCGTCGCCGACGCGCGCGTCTTCCGCGTAGGCGATCTCGTGAAGCTCGACGTCGGAGTGCAGATCGACGGCTACATCGGCGACACCGCGACCACGGTCGAGGTCGGCGGGGGCACGCGCTTCGCGACGCTCATCGAGGCCTCCGCGCGCGCGCTCGACACCGCGCTCTCGCTCGTGAAGGACGGGCTCGAGGTCCGCGAGATCGGCGCCGCCGTCGAGGCCACGATCAAGGGGTACGGGTTCGTCCCGATCGCGAACCTCACCGGCCACTCTGTGGACCGCTACCACCAGCACGCGGGCCTGAGCATCCCGAACGTGCCGACTCGCGGCTCGGGCACGCTGAAGGAAGGCATGGCCGTGGCCATCGAGCCGTTCGCGACCGACGGAGCGGGCAAGGTCCGCGACGCCGCGGGCGGGCGTATCTTCCACTTCGTGTCGCCGCGTCCTCAGCGCGACCCCCTCGCGCGACAGGCGCTCGACCTCATCCGTGAGCGGCACGCGCAGCTCCCGTTTGCGGAGCGCTGGATCGCGGAGGCCGTTCCCGAGGCGAAGGTCTCGTACGCGATGCGCATCCTCGAGCGCAGTGGCGCCGTGCGACAGTACCCCGTCCTCCACGAAGCCCGCGACGGCATGGTCGCGCAGACCGAGCACACCGTGCTGGTCGAGAAGATGGGGTGCACCATCACCACGCGCGCCTGACGACGCGCGTGGAATCTCGCCCTGCGGGGCTCGATCACTACGCGCGTTTGACGACGCGCGTGGAATCTCGCCCTGCGGGGCTAGATCACCAGGCGCGTTTGACGACGCGCGTGGAATCTCGCCCTGCGGGGCTCGATCAGTACGAAAGCGTGACCTTTCCCGCGACCACGCCATCGACGACCCGGCCGGGAACTTCACCGCCCGGCGGCGTGGAGCGACCCTCTATGACGCTCGTCGCGATCGGGGTCGCGCTCGTCATCCTCGGCGTCATGCTGACCTTCTCGAGCCTGCTGGGGCTCACCGTGGGCGCCCCGCTCGTTGCGATCGGCATCAGCGTCGCGGCTCTCGGGAGCGTCCTGTGGGTCGCGGGTGGCATCGCCCGCGCGGCGCGGCCGCGGGGTCTCTGAGCCGAGTGCGCGCGGAGCCGGACGTGCGCCCAGGCGAGTGCGGGCGCGCGGCAGCCCGCGGGCGCGCGGGCGAGGCGTGCCGCGGCTCGTCGCGCAGGCGGGATCCACGACGGAGCCTTCGCGGCGCTTGAGGGAGTGTCGCGCGCCAGCCGCCCAGTCGAGGCGCAACGACGTAGCGAAAGTTGCGTAGCAACCGCCGCGCCGTCTCGCGAAGTACCTTCTCCCGAGGTCGCGCGGATGTCCGGACAGGCTTGATGCTTCCCGCGCCGTTCGACCCCTCCCGGTGTGCGCCGCCCGGCCGCCGACCTCGTGTCATCCGTCCGCGAGCCGGCGGATGGCGCCCTCGAGAACGCGGATCGCGCGCGCGTAGTCGTCGAGCGCGAGCCGCTCGTGTGGCGTGTGGTCGAGGCTCGCGTCGCCGGGCCCGTACGCGACGCACGGCACGTCCCACTTCGGCGCGAGGATGTTCATGTCGCTCGTGCCCGTCTTCTTCACGTAGCGCGGCACGAGACCCGTGGCGCGGACGCTCGCGACGAACGCGCGCGCGACGGCTGCGTTCTTGTCCGACACCCACGCGGGGTCGACCTCGGCGACGGTCACGGCGCCGGTGCCCTGACGCTCGCGGAGGAACGCGCAGAACGCGGCGGCGTCGAAGCCAGGCGGGATGCGCGCGCTGCCGACGAGCTCGACGCGGTGGCGACCGCTCGGGAGCAAGCGCGTGTCGAACGATGAGAGCTTCACGGTCGGCGTGTCGAAGAGCGACGCGCCGTGGAGGGGCGCGAGGTAGGCCTGGATCGCGGTCCAGAAGGCGATTCCTCGATCGGGGACGCTCGGGAACGGCGCGCCGGTGTGCGCGAGGTCCTCCTCGACGACGTAGCGGATCTTCACGATGCCCTTGTAGCCGATCGTGACGCCGTCGGTGCCGCTCGGCTCGCCGATGACGAGCGCCTCCGGGCGGGGGTGCGTGGTGAGCATGTGCTTGGCGCCTTCGCTCTCGGCTTCCTCGTCCAGGCAGCCGACGACCGTCACGCGCACGCGCTCGTCCCGCGCGAAACGCGACGCAGCTGCGACGAACGCCGCGAGGGGCCCCTTCGCGTCGACGCTCCCCCGACCCCAGAGGACGCCTCCGTCGAGGCGCACCGGGAGGTCGCCGGGGACCGTGTCGACATGGCCGACGAGGAGGATCTCCCGCGCGCCGCGGCCGACCGTCCCGATGGCGTTCCCCGCGCCGTCGACCTCGGCCTCGAACCCTCGCTGTCGCATCTCCTCGACGAGGAACCGGACCGCCTTGTCGGTGGAGCCCGTCGGCGACGGGATGGTGACGAGGCCGCGGAGAAGGCGGACGTCGTCATCCATTCCTACGTCGCCCCTGTCGGGGCAGCGAGAGCCTTCTGCGTGGCCGCGATCGCGAGGTCGACCTCGGCTTCGGCGATGACGAGCGGCGGCAGGTATCGAACCGTGTTCGCCCCCGTCGGGAGCGTCAGGACGCCGTTGTCGATGAGCGCGTTCAGCACGGCGGTGTTCTTCTCGCGCAGCTCGAGCGCGAGCATGAGTCCCTGCCCGCGGACCTCGCGCACGCGGTCCGAACCCGTCGCAGCGAGGCCGTCGCGAAGCCTGCGCCCCATCGTCTCCGCGCGCTCGGCGAGGCGCTCGTCGCGGATGACGTCGAGCACGGCGACGGCCGCGGCGCACGCGACGGGCGAGCCGCCGAACGTGTTGCCGTGCGCGGCCTGCGGGAGCGCTGCGGCGCGGTCCGACAGGAGGATCCCGCCCATCGGAAGCCCGCCGGCGACGCTCTTCGCGAACGCGAGGATGTCTGGAGTGACCCCGGCGTGCTGGCACGACCAGAAGCGGCCTGTTCGGGCGAACCCGGTCTGGATCTCGTCGAAGACGAGGACCGCGCCGACGTCCGTCGCGAGGTCGCGCGCCGTGCGCAGGAACTCCGCGGTCGCGGGGAACACGCCTCCTTCGCCTTGCACAGGCTCGATGAGGATGGCGCCCGTCTCGCGCGTCACGGTCTCCTTGAGCGATTCCGCGTCATTGTACGTCGCCCACGCGACGCCCGGCACGAGCGGCTCGAACGGCGTCCGGTACTCGTCCTTCCACGTCACCGACACCGCCCCGAAGGTGCGCCCGTGGAAGCTCTTGCGCATCGCGACGATGCCCGGGCGGCGTGTCGTGCCGCGCGCGAACTTCAGCGCGGCCTCGATCGCCTCGGCCCCGGAGTTGCCGAGGAAGACGCGGTCGAGCCCCTGCGGCGCGGTCGCGACGAGCCTCTCGAAGAACTCGGCGCGGACCTCGGAGTGGTACACCTGCGAGAGGAAGACGAGTTTTTCCACCTGGGCACGGATGGCCTGCACGACGCGCGGGTGGCAATGTCCCACGTTGCCGACCCCGTAGTTCGCCCCGCAGTCGAGGTAGCGCCGACCGTCGACGTCCCAGAGCCACACGCCTTGCCCGCGCACGATCGGCGCGACGCTCGAGCGCTTCGGGAAGACTCCGCTCTCGCGCCTGCGCTCGATGTCGACGACCTGCTTCGCGTCCATGTCGATCTCCCTCAATGCGACCCGTGGCTTCAACGGATTGTCCCTGCAGGGACTTCTCGGGCGGAGGCCGGTCCGAAGACGGTCCCCTCGCCCGCGAGCGCGGCCGACACGGGGCGCTCGACGGCAGTCCCGGCGACGACGACACGGGCGACACCGCCGGCGAGCGCCTCGCGCGCGGCG
>DATDQL010000287.1:0-2715 GCA_035292305.1 Thermoplasmatota archaeon | reverse complement strand
TCCGTCCTCGACGACGAGGAGGCCCTCAAGGAGACGAGCATCACGCAGCCCGCGATGCTCGCTGCAGACGTCGCGATCCTGCGACTCCTCTCGGCCCACGGCGTGCGTCCCGACGCCGTCGCGGGGCACAGCCTCGGCGAGTACGCGGCCCTCGTCGCCGCTGGCGTCCTCACGTTCCCCGACGCTCTCGTCGCGGTCTCCGCGCGCGGGAAGGAGATGGCGAGCGTGGACGTCCCCGACCTCGGCGCAATGGCCGGCGTCGCCGCGCCGCCCGACGTCGTCGACGAGATCCTGCGCGGGGTCGACGGGTACGTCGTGAGCGCCAACAAGAACAGCCCGAAACAGACCGTCATCGCGGGCGCGACCGCCGCCGTGGTGAAAGCCATGGAAGCGTGCGGCGCGCGAGGCCTCGACGTGATGCCGCTGCCCGTCAGCGCCGCGTTCCACAGCGCGATCGTCGCGCCCGCGAGCGAGCCGCTACGCCGCGTCCTCGCGCGCCTCGGCGTCGCCCCGCCCAGGGTCCCGGTCATCGCGAACGTGAACGTCGAGCCGTACCCGACCGACCGCGACGCGATCCTCGACCTCCTCTCGATGCAGGTCGCCGCGCCCGTCGAATGGCAGCGCACGATGCACCGCCTCCACGCGGACGGCGTCCGCGTCTTCGTCGAGGTCGGCCCCAAGCGCGCGCTCACGGGCTTCGTCGAGGCGAACCTCGGGGACCGGCCCGACGTCGAGGCCGTGCTGACGAACCACCCGAAGAAGGGCGGCGTTGCGAGCTGGGCCGAGGCCATGGCGCGCCTCGCAGCACTTGGCGTGTGGGAGCCGGCTCGTGCCTACGCCACCGAGGCCAACGACGCCAGGCCGGTCGGCCCCTCCGTCTCGGCCACGCCGGTGGTCCAGGCCCGACCTGCCTCCATGCCCCCGCCCGCCCCCGCCCGGGCCCTTGCCGTTCCCATGCCCGAGCCCGAGCCCCACCGCGCGCCCTCGTTCCAGGCGATCGCCCACCGCTTCCTCGCCGACGTCGAGCGTCATGCCGCCGCCGCGAACGCCGTCGAGGAGCGCGTGCGCGAGCTCGGCCTCGAGCTCGACGACATCGTCGTGTCCGGCGCCTCCATCGGCCTCCCGGGCCGAGCGCACCGCGTCTTCGACGACGGGAACTTCGACCGCATCTTCCGCGGCGAGAGCGGCATCGACCGCCTCGACGAAGGGATCGAGCGCGCGATGCTCGAGAAGAACGTCGTCCGCCTCGTGAAGGACGGAGGCGAGCCGCGCTTCGAGGCGATCCAGGCCCTGAAGGACGTCATCCACCTCGCGGGCCGCCGCGGCGCCTTCGACCTCGCCCTCGAGTTCGGCGCTCCCAAGGAGTTCGCCGCGGGCCTCGACATCAGCGCGAGCCTCGCGGTCGGCGCCGCGATCGACGCGCTGCGCGACGCGGGCATCCCGCTCGTGCGCGACGACCTCGTCACGCGCGCGGGGCACCGCATCCCCGGCCAGTGGGTGCTCCCGAAGGAGCTGCGCGATTCGACCGGGATCGTCGTCGCGAGCGCGTTCCCCGGCCTCAACAACCTCGTCGACGAGCTCTCGCGCTACTTCGCGGACCGCTTCGGCGGCGACGCGTACCGCGAGCTCGAGGAGGTCTACCACGAAGCCCTCGAGCTCGTCAAGGAGCCGACGGCGCGCAGCAGGCTCACGGCCTGGTTCGCGGAGCACGCGGCGGGCCTGCGCAAGGACCGGGGCGAGCGCTACACGTTCAACCGGCACTTCCTCTTCGAGATCCTCTCGCTCGGGCACGCCGAGGTCGCGGAGTTCGTCCGAGCCCGCGGGCCGAACACGCAGGTGAACTCCGCGTGCGCCTCGACCGCGATCGCGATCGGCGTAGCCGAGGACTGGATCCGGACGGGCCGCGCGCGGCGCGTGCTCGTCCTCGGGGCCGACGACGTGACGTCGGACACGCTGATGCCGTGGATCGGCACCGGATTCCTCGCCGCGGGCGCCGCGACCACGGCCGACGTCGTCGCCGAGGCCGCGCTCCCGTTCGACCGGCGACGTCATGGCATGATCGTCGGCATGGGCGCCGTCGGGCTCGTGCTCGAGCGCGCGCAGGACGTCGCCGACCGAGGGATGATCCCGATCGGGCGGCTCCTCGCGACGCGCATCTCGAACAGCGCGTTCCACGGCAGCCGCCTCCACGCCGACCACATCGAAGGCGAGTTCGAGGCGCTCGTCGAGGCCGTGTGCCGCCGTACCGGGCTAGACCGCGCCGCGCTCGCGTCGCAGACCCTTTTCGTGAGCCACGAGACGTACACGCCCGCGCGTGGCGGGTCCGCCGGAGCCGAGGTCGCTGCGCTGCGGCGCGCGTTCGGAGCGAGCACGGAGCGGATCCTCATCGCGAACGTCAAGGGCTTCACCGGGCACCCGATGGGCGCCGGCATCGAGGACGCCGTCGCGCTCAAGGCGCTCCAGTACGGCAGGGTCCCTCCGATCGCGAACCTCAAGGAGCCCGACGAGGAGCTCGGGCCGCTCGACCTCAGCCGCGGCGGCACGCACGACCGACGCATCGCGATCCGCTTCGCGGCGGGCTTCGGCTCGCAGCTCGGCATCGTCGCGTTCGAGGCCGCGGCGCGCGGGGACGCCCGCATCGCGGACCCGGTGCGCCACCGCGCGTGGCTCGACCGCCTCGGCGGGGGCGAGCTCAAGGTGGAGAGCCGCGCGCTG
>DATDQL010000286.1:0-12139 GCA_035292305.1 Thermoplasmatota archaeon | reverse complement strand
CGCGGGGCCGGTTCGGGCGGCCGTCTGCTGCGTCAGGCCGGCCTCGACGTGCCTTCGGCACGCCTTCGGCCGTCCTTCCTTGCATCCGGCTCGCCCGAACCGGCCGAAACGGCCCCCGCGTTTTCGGATAGGCTCTAAGGCTGGTCGGACGCGACTTCGAGACGGCGTTCCCCGGTCGCCATGTAGATCGTCTTCTCCGCGATCTTGCCCGCGTTGTCGCCCACACGTTCGATGTGCCGCGCGACGAGGATGTACTGCGTGCACTGCGTGATCGTGCGCGGGTCCTCGATCATGTAGGTGAGGCACTCCCGGAAGATCTGGTCGTAGAGCCCGTCGACGTCGTCGTCGGCGGGCTGCACTTGCCGTGCGAGGGTCGCATCGCGGGTGCGGAACGCCTGGATCGCCATGTCGAGGAGGCCTAGGGCGCGGTCACACATGATGGGGATCCCGACGAGCTTCCGCACATGCTCTTTGCCGTGCAACACGAGCGTGGACTTGGCGACATCGTACCCGTACCGGCCGATGCGATCCAAGTACGTGAGGATCTTGAGCGACGCCCCGAGCGTGCGGAGATCCACGGCCATCGGTTGATGGAGCGCGATGAGATCGAGGGCGCGCGCCTCGATCTCGACGTCGGCCCGGTTGATCTGCTGGTTGAGCGCGACCGTGCGGCGCGCGAGATCGATGTCGAGGTCGGCGAACGCCTTCACGCCGTCCGCGACGCTGCGCCGACTCAGCGCGGCCATATCGACGACCCGGCCCACGAGCTCGTCGACGTCGTTGTGGAAGCGCCGCTGCGTCACCGCGCGCGCCTCCGGGCCGTTCCTTCCCGCATCAACCGAACCTCCCGGTGATGTACGCCTCGGTCCGCGCGTCCTTCGGTTTCTCGAAGATCTCGTCCGTGAGGCCGAACTCGAGGACTTCGCCGAGGTAGAAGTACGCGGTGTGGTCGCTCACGCGCGCGGCTTGCTGCATGTTGTGGGTGACGATGACCACCGTGTAGTCCTTCGTGAGCTCCGCGATGAGGTCCTCGATCTTCGCGGTGGCGATCGGGTCGAGCGCGCTGCACGGCTCGTCCATGAGGAGGACCTGCGGCTTGACGGCGAGCGCCCGCGCGATGCACAGGCGCTGCTGCTGTCCGCCCGACAACCCCATCGCGGAGTCTTCGAGGCGGTCCTTCACCTCCTCCCAGAGGTGCGCGGACCGCAGCGCGCCCTCGACGTCCCTGCGGAGGGCGGCCTTCGATCGGCCGCCTTCGAGCCTGAGGCCGTAGGCGACGTTGTCGAAGATGCTCTTCGGGAACGGGTTCGGCTTCTGGAACACCATCCCGACGTGACGCCGGAGCATCACGGGCTCGACGCCCTTCGCGTAGACGTCCTGGCCGAGAAGGCGTACCTCTCCTTCGATGCGGACGCCGTCGATGAGGTCGTTCATCCGGTTGAGGCAGCGGAGGAACGTGGACTTGCCGCAGCCCGAGGGACCGATGAACGCGGTGACGGCGCGTTGCGGCACGTCGAGCGTGATCCCCTTGAGCGCCTGCTTGTCGCCGTACCATAGACTCAGGTCGCGGACCGTGAAGACTGGCTCTGACCTTGCGACCGCCGCCTGCGCCAACGCACCGCCAGCCGGCTCGTTCACCTTCTCCCTTTCGGCGCGTCCGATGAGGATGCTCACCAACGGTACCTCCGCGCGTAGTGGTTCCTGAGGAGGATCGCGGCGAGGTTCGCGACGAGGATGAACGCGAGGAGTACGACCGTGCCCGCGGCCGCGAGCTCGCGGAACGCGACCTTCGGGTTCGCGGCCCAGTAGAATGTCTGGAGCGGGAGGGCGGTGTAGAGGGACATCGGGCCTTCAGGGAGGAAGAAGACGGCGCTCGCGCCGCCGACCATGATGAGGGGGGCCGTCTCGCCGACGGCGCGCGCGAGCGCGAGGATGCTGCCCGTCAGGATGCCTGGCATGGCGTACGGCAGGACGTGGTCCTTCGTGACCTGCCACTTCGTCGCTCCCAGGCCGTACGCGGCCTCGCGCATGCTTCCCGGGACCGCCTTGAGCGCCTCCTCGGTCGCGATGATGATGACGGGAAGCGACACGAGCGCGAGCGTCATCGCCCCGGCGAGGAGGACGTAACCGAGCCCGAACGCGCGAACGAACACGGCAAGGCCAAGGAGGCCGAACACGACGCTCGGCACGCCGGCGAGGTTCGCGATCGTCAGGCTGATCGTGCTCCTGACGCGGCCCTCCCGCGCGTATTCGTTCAGCCATATCCCGGCGAAGAGGCCGACGGGGAGCGCCATCGCCATCGTGAGGCCAGCGAGCCAGAGCGAGCCGACGAGGGCCGCCTTGATGCCGGCCTTCTCCGGGGTGCGGCTCACGAAGCTCGTCAGGAACTGCGCGTCGACGAGCGGCAGCCCCACGCTGCCGACCCGCCACAGGAGCCAGCCGAGGATGATGACCGCGACGCTCGATGCCCCGAGAAGCGCGACCCGCGCGACACGCTCCTCGACGCGTCGCCGCGCGGGCAGGCGGAAGAGGTCCACTCAATACACCTCCCGGTAGCGTCGGATGATGCGGTGCGCGAGGAGGTTGACGGCGAAGGTCATGACGAACAGGAGCAGGCCGACAGCGAACAGGCTGTAGAACGTCGGGCCCGCCTGCACGAGGTCGCCCTGGGACCGTTGCGTGATGAACGCCGTCATCGTCTGGATGCTCTGCGTGAAATCCAGCGTCATGCGCGGCGTCGCGCCGGCCGCGAGCGTGACGGCCATCGTCTCCCCGATCGCGCGGCTGATGCCGAGGAGGATCCCTGCGACGATGCCGGAGAGGGCGGCCGGGACGACGACCTGACGCGTGACCTCCCACCGGGTCGCGCCGAGCGCGAGCGCGCCGGCGCGCAGCTCCTGGGGCACGGCGCGGAGGGCGTCCTCCGCGAGCGTGGTGACGATCGGGAGGATCATGAACGCGAGCACGATGGTCGCGTTGAGGGCGTTGAAGACGTCGGCGTCCGGGAACACGCCGCGCACGATGGGGCTGATGACGAGGACCGCGAAGAGCCCGAACACGATGCTCGGGATGCCCGCCAGGAGCTCGATCGCGGGCTTGAACACCGCACGCAGGCGCGCGTGCGCGAACTCGCTCAGGTAGATCGCCGTCGCGAGGCCGAGCGGCACGGCGAGCGCCGCCGCGCCGAACGTGACCATGAGCGTGCCGTTCACGAGCGGGAGCACTCCGAAGCTCGTGGGCTCGATGTCCGGGCTCCATGTCCGACCCGTCAGGAACTCGACGACGGAGACCTCGCGGAAGAACGACCACGAATTCGAGGCGAGCACCCACAGGATGCCGACGGTCACGACGATCGCGAACGCCGCGCAGGCGAACATGAGGGCTTCGAACCCCCGCTCCAGGGCCCGCTCGAACGGACGGAGGGTCTCCCTCCGCGTGAGCCGCATGGAGGGGATCGCGGTCGCGGGAGGCGAAGCCATGGTCTCAGAGTCTGCCCTTCATCTCCGCGAGCTTCGCCGCGTCGAGCTCGACATAGCCGACCTCGCGGACGATGGTCTGCCCGTCGCCGTAGACGTAGGTGAAGTAGCGGTGGATCGCGTTGCCGCTCGCGGGCATCCCGTCCGTGTAGACGAAGAGCGGGCGCGAAAGCGGAGTGTACGTGCCGTCCGCGATCGACTCGAACGTGGGGGTGACCGCCTGCGCGGCACCCACCGGTCGGACAGGGACGGCCTTCAGGCGGGCCTCGTTCTCGAGGAAGTACGCGAAGCCGAAGTGCGCGAGGGCGTCCGGGCTTCCTGCGACGCCCTCGACGAGCACGTTGTCGTCCGCGGAATACGTGTAGTCGCTGCGCGGAGGGCACTGCTGCGCGCCGTCGGCGCCACAGGTCTTCCCGAGGATGACCTCGTTGAAGTACTCGAACGTGCCCGAGTCCGAGTCGGGGCCGAACAGCACGACGTCGCGGTCGGGCCAGCCGGCACGGACGTCGCTCCACTTCTGCGCGGGCGCCTCGGCGCGCCAGATGTGGCGCAGCTCCTCGACGCTGAGCTCGTCGACGAACGTGTTCGATCCCGCGACGACGACGCTCAGGCCGTCGTACGCGACGTGCCAGGCGACGGGCTCGACGCCGTTCTGTCTGCACGCGTCGATCTCGGACTGCTTCATCGTGCGGCTGAGGTCGCCGAGGTCCACCTCCTTCGCGCAGAGCTTCGACGCGCCCGCGCCCGAGCCTCCGCCCGCGACGACCACTTGGAGACCCTGCGCGGAGAGGTCCTCCGCCCAGGCCGCCGCAAGCGGCTCGACCGTCGATGACCCGGCCTGCTTCAGGGTCACGGGGTTCGTGTCGGGGTCTCTCTCGTCGGTGTCGACGAGGGGCGGGGGCGCGCTCCCGGCGCAGCCCGCCAAGGCAGCGGCCACGAGGAGAGCGAGGATGGCAAGCACGTTGCGACGCATGGTCTTCGTGCGCAGGAGGGCGCGTCCAGCATCTGCGGGTTCTGCACGGAGACTCGGCGGGGTTCGGAGACTCCATAGCCCGCGGCCCGTCCGGCCGCGACCCGCGACGCATCCGTGAGCGAACGTCGCGAGGGCGACCGCCTCCCGTGAATCAGTATGGCTATGGAGAATCCGAGTGCAATCTATATCGCTCGCCGCGTTCCCTGGGGGTCCGATGGAACTGCGCAAGGTCCAGCTGACGGGCGGCTCCAGCATCACCGTGACGCTGCCCAAGGCCTGGATCGAGAAGGTCAAACTCCGCCCCGGTGACGTCGTCGGCTGCACGGAGCAGCCCGACGGCAGCCTCGCGGTGCACGCGCACGCGAAGGGCGAGCGGGAGGTCCAACGCTACACGGTCGAGATCGCCGACGGGGAGAGCGAGTTCCTGTTCCGCAAGATCATCGCGGCCTACCTCATGGGCTACGACGCGATCATCGTCACGTCGAAGAAGCCCCTCACCGCGAACGTGCGGCTCACCATCCGCAACGCAGTGCGTCGCATCATCGGTCTCGAGATCGTCGAGGAGGAGGCGAACACGATCACCGTGCAGGACTTCCTCGACCCGCGTGAGTTCCACATGGACAAGGCCCTGCGCCGGATGAGCCTCTTGACGCAGGCGATGCAGGACGAGGCGCTCCAGACGCTCCTCGAGCCGAACGCTGACGTCATCAAGTCCGTCGCCGACCGCGACGATGAGGTGGACCGCCTGTACTGGCTCGTGAACAAGCAGTACCACGCCATGCTCCGCGACGTCAGCTACGCCGCGAAGATGGAGCTCACGGCGAGCCAGGCCCTCAACTTCCTCCTCGTCGCACGCCTCGTCGAACGCACGGCGGACCACGCGGACCGCGTCGCGCGCGAGGCGCTCGCCGTCCCGCGGAACAAGACGACCGAGCACCTCGTCCTGCGCATCGAGAAGGAGGGCCGCCGCGCGTCGGATCTCTTCCGCAACTCGCTCCAGACCTTCCTGAAGGGCGACGCGAAGCGCGCGAACGCGATCGTCGACGAGTCGAACGAGTTCCTGAAAGGTCAGGAGAAGCTCCTCAAGGACGCCGCCGCCCTCGGCGGCGAGACCGTCTCGCACCTCGTGTTCATCGTCGAGTCCATCGGCCGCACGGCCGCGTACGCCGCGGACATCGGCGAGGTCGCGATCAACCACAAGATCGCGTCGCCGGACTAGAGATGCGCGGACCTCTGGTCGATCGCGGGGGCTGGCGCTCAACCGGTCCTCCACGGCGATTTCGTCGTCTCTCAGCCGTGACCCTGCGGTCGTAGCGGCACCTTGAAACCTCGGGCTCGCGTCCGCGCCTCGATGTCGCGCGCCGTGATGTGGGACCTCTCCAAGCTCCTGCCTTCCCTCGAAGCCTCCCCCGTCGACGCGGCCGTGAAGGCCGTCGAGGGGAAGGTGCAGGAGCTCGAGGCGTGGCGATCGAAGCTCGACACGCTCCAGGACCCGATGGACCTAGAGCGCCTGTTCGACCTCGAGGCGGACCTCGACGAGGCCATGCAACGCCTCAGCTCGCGCGGCAGCCTCGCGTTCGCCTCCGACACCGGGGACGAGGCGTCGTCCGCGTTCCTCGCGCGGATGGAGAACCTCGAGGCCGAGTTCGACAACCGCACGCGTTTCCTCGGTCTGTGGTGGAAGGCGTTGCCGGAGGAACGCGCCCGCGCGCTCATGCCGAGAGCCCCGGACCTCGCGCACTACGCGCGAAGGCTCCGCGAATTCGCGCCTCACACGCTCTCCGAGGCCGAGGAGCGCGTCGCGTCGCTCAAGGACGTCACGGGCGCGTCGGCCCTCGACAAGGCGCGCGAGATCCTGACCTCGCGCATCCTCTACGCCTCACCGCTCACGGGGAAGGAGGTCACGCAGTCCGAGCTCGTGCGCGGCGTGTACCACCACGACCCGCGCATCCGCGAGGCGACGTACGGCGAGCTGTGGCGCGTGTGGTCCAAGGAGGAGGCGCTCCTCTCCCACCTGTACCAGACCGTCGTGAACGACTGGTGGAACGAGCAGGTGACGCTCCGGAAGTACGCGGACACGCAGGCTCCGCGCGACCTCTACAACGACGTCCCGAGCGACGCGGTCCGCACCCTGCTCGACGTGTCGCGGAAGAACCGCGGCCTCTTCCAGCGCTACTTCCTCTGGAAAGGCAAGCGCCTCGGGCTCGCGAAGATGAGCCGGTACCACGTGTATGCGCCGCTCTCCGAGCAGGATGCGGGCAAGTGGCCGTACGACGCGGCGGCCGACGAGGTGCTCGCGTCGTTCGAGCAGTTCGATCCGCCCGTCGCCGCGCTCGCGAAGCGCGTCTTCGACGAGGAGCACGTGGACGTCCTGCCGCGGGCGCGCAAGCGCGGCGGCGCGTTCTGCGCGACCGTGAACTCGCGCATGACGCCGTTCCTCTTCCTGAACCACACCGGGGACAAGCAGAGCCTGAAGACGCTGGCGCACGAGATGGGCCACGCCGTCCACTCCATGCTCGCGGAAGGCCACCACCCGAACGTCGCGCATTCGGGCCTCCCTCTCGCAGAGACCGCCTCCGTGTTCTCGGAGATGCTCATGCACGACCGCCTCGTCGCCCGCGCGACGCCCGCCGAGCGCGAGGCCATCGTGTCGGACAAGGTCGGCGAGATCTACGCGACCGTCATGCGGCAGGCGTACTTCGCGCGCTTCGAGATCGATGCGCACAAGGCGATCCGCGAGGGCGCGACGACGCAGGACGTGCACCGGCTCTACCTCGAGAACGTCCGCGAGCAGTTCGGTCCCGTCGAGGTTCCGGAGGAGTTCCGCTACGAATGGACCTACATCCCGCACTTCTACGCGTCGCCGTTCTACGTCTACGCGTACAGCTTCGGGATGCTGCTCTCGCTCGCGCTCTACGACATGTACCGCGCGGAGGGCAAGGCGTTCGTGCCGAAGTACAAGCGCGTGCTCGCCGCGGGCGGCTCCGAGTCGCCGGAGCCGCTGCTTCGGCGCGAGCTCGGGGTCGAGATCCGCGACGCGGCGTTCTGGCAGCGTGGCTTCTCGGTGGTCGAGGGCATGGTGAAGGAGCTCGGGACGTAGGTGCGGCCGCAGCCTTGATGTCGGAGCAGGCCGTCGGAAGCGGCCGTGGCCCTCATCGACCCGGCGTCCACGGGGCTCCTCGTCGCCGGCGGCCTCATGCTGGCGCTCGCGGGCGCGCTGCTGTGGATCGACTTCGCGAACCGCGTGAACCGCGCGTTCGCGCTGTTCCTGGCGCTCCGCGCGATGGTGAACGCCGTGCAGGCGTTCTTGGAAGGCGATGTCGGCGTCGCCGCCTACTACTCCTTGGGCTACTTCATGATCGCGACGCCCATCGCGACGCTCTGGTTCCTCCACCTGTACCGCGTGCGATACGCGGGCGTCCCCGCGGTGCCGTGGGTCGGGCCGGCCCTCCTCGTCGTGGCGGCCGTCCTCCTCGGCGCGTACGTCTTCGAGCACGCGTGGTTCCTCGGCCCGCCCCCGTTCGTGGGCAGCACGCCGGGTCCTCTCGGTTTCGTCCTCTCGTCCATCATCCTGGCCTACGGTGTCGCCGCGTGGGTCTTCGCGCGGGACCACGCACGGGCCATCGACGGCGCGCGCCGTCCGTCGCTCTACCTGCTGTCCTTCGGGATGGCGCTGGATGCGCTCTTCTACGCCGTCGTCTTCCCGCTGGCCTACGCCGTCCCCGGCGCGCCGCGCGGTCCCACGGCGTTGCTGACGGCCACCGTGGCGGCCTCGGCGCTCATCCCGCTCGCCCTCGCGGTCCGTTGGATCTTCCACGGCTCGGTGTCGCGACGCGACCGCCGCCTCTACCTCGGCGGCCTGGCGGTCGTGCTCGTCTCGGTCGTCGCATCGATCGTGATGCTCCTCGTGTCCTCCGACCTCGGCGCCATTGCGCTCGTGGTCTCGGACGCGGTGTGGACCGCCCTCATGCCGCTCCTCGCGGCTTATGCGCTCGTCCGGCACCAGCTCTTCGACATCGACGTCAAGCTGCGCTGGACGATCTCTCGCGGTACGGTGGCGGCGGTCTTCGCGGTCGTCTTCGTGGTCGTCGCGCAGGTCGCGCAGGAGTACCTCCACACCACGTACGGCCTCCTCCTGGGCGGCGTGGCCACCGCGATGCTCCTCTTCGTGATCACCCCCGTGCAGCGCTTCGCCGAGCGCGTCGCCTCGGCCGCCGTCCCTGGCGTCCGCCCGGTGGCGGAGCTCGACCGCGACGCGCGGCTCGCCCTCTACCGCGAGCAGCTCGCCGCGGCGTGGTCTGATGGCGCTTTGTCTGCCGACGAGGTCCGTATGCTGCGCGTCGCCCGGGACCGTCTCGGCCTCAGCCTCGAGGACGTCGACCGGCTCGAGCGCGAAGCCGCGGGACAGTAGCCTCGCTCGCGCGAAGGTTCATGCTCTCTCAGGGAACGTGCCCGCCGTGCGCGCGCAGGCCCTCGTCCCCGCCCTCGCCCTCCTCGCGGCGGGCTGCCTTGCCCCTTCCCAAGCCGCGCTCGAGTCGAGCGCCGTCCCCGTCGACCTGCTGCCCGCGCTCTACGAAGATCTCCTCTTCGAGAACGACGTCGTGAAGGCCGCGGACGGCAAGCTCCTCGACTCGTGGGTCTTCCTCCCTGACGCGCCCGAGGGGACGAAGTTCCCGGTCGTCGTCATGGCCTCGCCGTACTGGAAGAACCTCGACAAGCTCGAGGGGCCGCTCCGGAAGTCGTTCTTCGTCGACTACTTCGGGCCTCGCGGGTACGCGATCGTGATGCACAGCATCCGCGGCACGGGGGACTCGGAGGGCTGCTTCGACTTCGGAGGCGAGCTCGAGCAGCAGGACCTCTACGACGTCGTGGAACACTACGGGACCGTCGAGTGGTCGAACGGGAACGTCGCGCTCTTCGGCGTCTCGTACGTCGGCACCACGCCTTGGGAGGCAGCGATCCTGCGCCCGCCGCACCTCAAGACGATCGTGCCCGTCGCGGGCATCTCCGACATGTACCGCTACATGTACTTCGAAGGGACCGGCTATTCCCTCCCGGGAGGCGCGGGCGGTGGCCCGACGTTCCCCACGTACTACTATCCGAGCGTCGACTGGGGCGTCCCTGTCTTCGGCGCTGGCGTCCCCGTCGTCGACGAGCTGCGCCACATGAAGGACTCCGCGTGCCAGACGGCCGTGCAGGCCATCGCGAAGGGATACCAGACGCAGGTCGACGGCGCGCACGACGCGTTCTGGGACGAGCGCGACTACTCGTCGCAGGTCGGCGAGATCGACATCCCGGTCTTCGTCGTCCACGGCCTCCAGGACTGGAACGTGAAGCCGGACAACTTCGAGCCGATGCTCACCGCGCTCCAGCAGCGCGATGTCCCGACCAAGGCGTGGCTCGGCCAGTGGGAGCACAACATCCCCGCGCGCAACACGTTCAACAAGGATTGGTCGCGCGCCGACTGGAACGCGACGCTCCAGAAGTGGTTCGACCGGTGGCTCTACGACGTGCCGAACGGAGTCGAGGCCGACGCCGCCGTGGAGGTCCAGGACGCCCTCGGCGCGTGGCGCAACGAGACCGCATGGCCCCCCGCGCGCGCGGAGAACGTGCGCCTCTTCCCGTTGCCGTCCGGCGTTCTCGCGGGCAGCGTCGAGGGCGAAGGCGCGCTCCGTTTCACGGCGATGCCGATGACGCGGCCCGTCGTCGACGAACCGTTCCCCTTCAGCGGCCAGAACCTGGGCGACCGCGTCGTGTTCACGACGGACCCGCTCGCGAGCGACCTGCGCCTCGCGGGGACCCCGATCGTGAACCTCACGGTCACGCGCGCGACCGCGGGCGACGGCCACCTCGTCGTCGCGCTCTTCGACGTCGAGGACTCCGGCACCTGGCAGGAGATCGACCGCGGCTTCCTGAACCTGCGACAGTGGCAGAGCCGCGACGAAGCCGGCGCGCCGCCCGTCGGCACGCCGTTCACCGTCACGGTCAGGATGTACCCGCAGGACCTCGTCCTCGAGGCCGGCCACCGGCTCTCGCTCGTCGTCGCCGGCGAGCACGAGGAGTGGATCCTCCCCGCGCCGACCCCGCAGACGTACACGTTGCATGTCGGCGAGGGGACGTTCCTGACGATCCCCGTCCTCCCGGAGGCCGACGGCGGACTCGCGACGGCGCCGGATTGAGTCCTCGCGGGGAACGCGCGCGCGGGCTCAGTGCACGTGCGTCTTGCGCGCGAGGATGACCTCGACGAGGCGCAGGAGGGCATCATGCTCCCGCGTCGGGGACTGTTCCATGGGGAACACTCCGCTACCGTACGCCTTAGGTTTCCTCTACCAAGTCTGGATGCTGGTTTAAGCGACCGGCAGATCGTCGAGACGGTCCGATGCCGCGAAGCTCTTCGGCGGCGCGGTCTGCGGCGTAGGAAGCGCAGCGGTGGGCGCGGGAGCTGCGCGGATCCGGAGCGAGCCGTCCTGCGCGATCTCGAATTCCAGTGACTTCCCGGCTTGGAGGCCCGCGGCTTCGAGCAGCGGCCTCGGCACCCGTAGGCGCCCGTTCGCATCGACCACGAATCGCATGCGCTCGGCCTCTGCGGGTCCTTGCCAAAAGGGTTCGCCGGGGGCCTGCACAGGCCTGATATAGGGCTTCCCCGAGTGCGTCGCATGCGCCTTTCGCCCGCCGCGTGCGCGCTCATGCTCCTCGCGGGGTGCGCGGCGCGGCAGCCCGCGGAGCCGCCCGACGAGCCTTCCCTCGACGAGTGGCCTGCCTGGGAGGTCGGGGATGCGTGGACGTGGACCGTCCGCTCGACCGGCAGCGACGGCGAGGTCCGCGAGGCGAACGTCTCCGGCGAGGTCGTCGAGGTGGCCGCGGACACGTACCGCGTCCGCAGCCGCGCGAGCGACGGGAGCACCGCCGAGCAGACGTTCTGGCGCGGCAACGTCACGATGCAGGGGAGCCAGACGGAGGCCCTGCGGTTCCCGCTCCGCGCCGGCGCGAACTGGACGAGCGGGGGCGCCGAGGTCCGCGTGCTCGGCCGAGAGGAGGTCGCGACGCATGCGGGCACGTTCGAAGCCTGGCGGCTGAACCTGACGTCGATCGCGGGCGGCAACTGGCGCGACGACTGGTGGGCGCCTGAGGCCAAGATCTGGGTCTCGTCCCACTCGACCCGCGTGTTCCAGGGCGAACTCCTCGTCATCGACAGAGAGCTTCAAGAGTTCCGGCCCGCCTCCTCGGAGCCATGACGCAGCCCCTCCTCATCGTCGGGAGCATCGGCCTCGACGACGTGACGACGCCGTTCGGCTCCGTCCAGGGCGCGCTCGGCGGCAGCGCCGTGTACGCGAGCGCGGCGGCGTCGTACCTCGCGCCGGTCCGGTTCGTGGGCGTCGCGGGCGGGGACCTGCCGCGCGGGGCGTTCGATTTCCTCGTGCGCCGCGGCGTCGACCTCGAGGGCCTGCAGTCCGTGCCCGACGGACGCACGTTCCGCTGGGGCGGGAAGTACAGCTTCGACCTCAACGCGCGCGACACGACGTTCACGGAGCTCAACGTGCTCGCGGACTTCGACCCCGTGATCCCCGCGCGCTACGTCGGGACCCCGTACGTGCTCCTCGGCAACCTCGTGCCGAAGGTGCAGGAGCGCGTCCTCGACCTCGTCGCGCGCGGCAAGCCTCCTGCTCCCCGCCCCGGCGAGGGGTCGCGC
>DATDQL010000285.1:0-7340 GCA_035292305.1 Thermoplasmatota archaeon | reverse complement strand
CTTGCGCTCGCCCTTGCCCTGGCCCTGCGGACCGCCTCAGCCCACCGTCGCCGGGAACGACAGCACGTAGAACCCGGTGTACCAATCGGCGGCGATGATGTATCCGCGGTCGTCGAAGTACGCGCCCCACACGTCGGGGCTCCACGCGAACGGGGTGTTGCGTGTGCCGCCGTGCATGCGCGGCTCCTCGTGCGGCTCGTAGTACCCGATGGTCACGGGCTCGCGCGCGCGCTCGGGCGTGCCGGCGTCGAAGATCCACACGCCGGCGTGGTAGTTCCCGGTCGCGACGTAACCGTGCCACGTGTTGAACTCGTGGGAGTTCATCGAGCAAAGCTGCCCCTTCTCCTTGATCTCGGGGTTGCCCGGGATCTGCCAGTGGCCGAGCTCGACGACGTTCGTGGGGTCGGTGAAGTCGAGCGTCGTGTACGGGAGCGACTTGCCGTTGTTGCACTCCTCGCCGGCGACGACCATGACCGCGCGACCTCCGACGGTCTCGGCGAGGGGCCACTGGCGGTGCCAGCCCTGGAACTCGCGACTCCCCTCCCATACGCCGAGGAGGACGGGGTCGGTCGGGTCGTCGATGTCGTAGAACGCCGTCCCGTCGCCCGCGCCGGTGACCATCATGAGCTTCTGCGTGATCGGGTGCTTGCCGATCCACATGTCGTGGTCGGAGTGCTCGACGGTCGCGACGACCTCGAGGCTCGTCCCGTCGTCGGCGAGCCGCAGGACGTTCCCGGAGTACGTCTGGAAGACGTAGTTCGCCCCGTCGACCTGGACCGTGCCGAGGTTGTGGTACGAGTTGTCGATCGGGCCGTTCGGGCGCTCGACGCCTGCGAGGTCGTGCGCGAGGAACTTCGGGTTCTTGACGTCGCTCACGTCGTACACGCTCACGCCGTTCGCGAGCAGGTCGCCCGCGGGCGGCGGGAGCGGCAGGCCCGGCTGCACGCCGCCGTAGGATCCGACGAGGAGGAACTTCCCGTCGTCCGTGAAGAGGCACCGGGACACGATCATGGCGCTCGGGATGGACGCGACGACGGTCGGGTTCGCCGGGTCTCCGAAGTCGACGATCGTGGCGCCGCCCCAGCCACCGCTGCCGGCGAAGTGTCCCACGCACGCGTAGTGCTGCCAGATCGTGATCGCGGCCCACGCGCTGTTCATCTGCAGGGGACCGTCGCCCGCGGCGGGCTGCGTCAAGGGGTTGTACCCGACGAGCTCCATGCGGTAGGCGCCGTGGTGGAGCTGAGGCACCGCGTGCATGTAGGGCGCGCCGTGGTCGGAGACGATCGCACCGGAGAGGTCCTCGTCCGGCGGCGGGAGCCGGTCGCCGGCGAGGTCCGTCGGGAGATCCGTGTCAGCGGACAGGAGGGCTGCGGGCGCGGAGAGGCAACCGGCGAGCAGCGTCGCGGCGAGGGTGAGGAAGGACCCGGGGCGGGCCATGGCCGCGAGCCCCTCCGCGGCCTCATGAAGATTGTGGGCCCGGGGGTCGTCGTTTCGCCGCCGCGACGAGCGCGCGCTCCGTCGAGTCCGTCGTCCGTTCCCAGTCGAAGGTCGAAGACGCGAACGCGCGCGCGGCCGCGCCCATCCTCGCGAGACGGCCGCGGTCGCCGAGGATCGCGCGAAGCGCCGCCGCGAGGGCGGAGGGGTCGCGCGGGGGCACAGCGACGCCGGTCACGCCGTCGCGGAAGGCCGCGCGCGTGCCGCCTCCTCCTGCGACGACGGGGCGCCCGTGGGCCTGCGCCTCGGCGAGGACCATGCCGAAGCTCTCCGCGTCCGAGAACGAAGGGAGCACGCACACGTCGCTCCCACCGTAGAGCGCCGCGAGCCGTGCGTCGTCGACGCGCCCGTGCAGCTCGACGCGCAGGCCCGCCCGCGCGACGAGCGCGCGGACCTCGTCCACGCGGTCCCCTCCACCGGCGACGTCGAGCCGCGCGCCCGGCACTTCGCGCATCGCGTGCAGCAGGACGTCCAGGCCCTTCCACGCGTAGGCTCGGTCGACGGGCCCGACGTAGAGCACGCGGCCGCGTCCCGGCGGCGCGGTCCACGCGCGCGGGGCATCGACGCCCGGCAGCGCGAGGGCCGTCTTGCGTGCGTGCCGCGCGAGCGCGAGCGCCGCGACGTGCGGGCTCACGGCGAGGAGGCGCGCGGCGCGGCGGAGCGTCCATCGCTCCATGGTCGCGCGGTCGAGCGCGCCCGCGATCCGCGTTGCGCCCTTGCCCTCGAGGCGGCCCGCATGGTAGGTGACGACGAGCGGGACGTCCGCGAGCGCGGAAGCGAGGCCGGCCATCTCCGCCGCGAACGGGACGGGCGTGTGCGCGTGCACGACGTCCACGCCGCGGGCCGCGCGCGCGAGGTGCAGGGCGAGGTCGGCGCGAAGCGGCGTGTTCGACGCCCGAACGTGCCACGGGAGCACGTCGACGGCGACGCCGCTGTCGTCGAACGCGCGCGCTTCGGCGCCGAGGGCGATGGCTCGCACCGCGTGGCCGCGGCGGGCGAGACGGACCGAGACCGCGCGCGCGTAACGCTCCAGCCCGCCTCCGTCCGGCGCCCAGTACGGCGCCACGACGAGCACCCTCAAGCGGGCGCCCCCGCGGCGCGCGCGTGCGCGGCCTCGATGCGGTCGAGGACGTGTTCCCAATCGTACGCCTCGGCCGCGCGTCTCGCGAGCTCCACGGGCGGGGCGGGCGGACGGTCGAGCACGGCCTCGATGCCGCGTGCGAGGGCGTGCGGGTCGCGCGGCGGGACGACGACCCCGCCGAGGCCCGCGACGTCGCGGACGCCCGGGAGGTCGGAGGCGACGACGGGCGTCCCGCTCGCGAGCGATTCGACGAGGCAGATCCCGAACGCCTCCTGCCCGTTCACCGAAGGGAGCGCGGTCGCGGCGGCGCTGCCGTAGAACGCGGGGAGGTCGCGGGCGGGCACGCGCCCGAGCAGCGTGACGGGAGCGTCGAGGCGCGCGGCGAGGCGTGCGAGGGGCGCGCGGAGCGGCCCGTCGCCCGCGACGCGCACCGGCACGTCGCGGCGGCGCGCGAGGAGCGCGGCGGCGCGCACGAGGGTCTCCACTCCCTTGTACGGGACAAGACGTCCCACGCAGACGACGCCTTCGCGGGGGCCGGTCCCGACCGGGAACGCCTCGGGGTCGACGCCGTTCGGAACGATCGCGAGGCGGTCCTGGGGCAGGCGACGCAGGAACGCGCTCGCGGCGGCGTACGACGCGCTCTTCGCGAGCACGAGGTCCGCGCCCGCCAAGGCCCGCGAGGCCGCCGCGTAGTACGCGCTCGCCGCAGCCGCCCCGAGCGGGCCGGCCGCGCGGCCGTCGAAGTGGTAGTCGAGCACGACGGGCGTGCCGCGGCGTCGCGCGGCGCGGACGACGACCTCGCTCACGCCCGGGTAGGTCGCGGTAACGTGCACGACGTCCGCGGGCGGCAGGTGGCGGAAGCCGTGCGCGAGGGGCGTGCCGAAGAGCGTGCCCGCGCGGCGGACGCGCACGTGCCGCACGCCGTCCTCCTCCCGGGCGTCGTCGCGCGCGCCGGAGGCGAGCACGGTCACGTCGTGGCCCCGGCGCGCGAGCCCCCGCGCGATGCGCCCGATCGCGACCTCGACCCCGCCGAAGCGCGCGGCGTCGACCTCGCCGTGCGCCGGGTCGACCGGGTACGGGGTGACGAGGAGCACGCGCACGCCTTCGGTGGGCGCGGGCGAGGCAAGAGCCGCTTTGGTACAGCCTCAGAAACCCATCGCGACGAGCAACAGGTCGCGCATGCCAGGGGCGAAACCTAGCACGAACACGGCCATCGTCACGAGGCCGCCGAGGGTGCTCTCCTTCTCGCTCCCGCTCTCGAACTCCCTCGCGAGCAGCCAGACGACGGTGAGGACCATGGCGAGCTTCGCGACGGGGAACAGGATGCCGGAGAGGAACGTGTCCTCGAGCGCCGTCCCGTTGAACGCCTGCAGGAGGAAGTCGCTCACGGGGTGCTTCTCCTCGTAGACGCCGAGGCCGAGGTGGAACGGGTCCTTGAGCGCGATCCACGTCGCGAAGCCGTCGAGCATGTGGCCGAAGACGAGGGCGAGCGCGCTCGCGCCGGCGAGCCGCATCGCGTGCGGGCGCGTCGCGCTCGCACGCCGCGCGAGCCACCCCACGAGGAACGTCACGGTCGCCGCGAGGGCGAGCATGATCGCGCCCGCGAGGGGGGCGAGCCCGCGGCCGTGGTACGCCCACGGCTCGCCGAGGACCCACACGCCCATGAGCCAGACCGACGGCGCGAGGAGCGGGATGCCGAGCGCGGCGACGGTGCCGTGGAACCGCGACGCGGCGTTGCGTTCGGTCGCGAGGAAGAGGGCGAACGCGGCCGCGGCCACGACGGCGAACACGGGCCACGGCGCGACGACCTTGAACTCCTCGCGCATGCCGGCGGTCACGGCGGCGTACACTGCGGTCTCCGCCGCGAGCACGCTCGCGACGACGCGGCGGCGCCACGCCCCGTCGGCGTCGCGGATCGCGACCGCGACCCCGAGGAACGCGAGCGCGTACACCGCGATCTGAAAGTAGATCCAAGGCGAGATGAAGAAAGGCGCGAAGAACCCGGGCTCCGCACGCCCGCCGGCCGACACGCAGTCCGCAGCCTGCTTCGCGAAGACGCACGCGTCCTCGAGGACGCGCGCCGCGGAGCCGAGGAGGATGAGGGGCAGGAGGCCGAGGATGAACCCGCCTCCCGTGTCGACACCGTGCCGTCGCAGCACGTGCTGGTAGATGCCGTAGAGGAGCGCCGCGAGGACGAGCCCGTAGAAGATCTCGGACGTGATCGTGTACCCGCTGTGCGCGGCCGTCGAGCCCGCCGGGCACGAGCCCCCGACGGCCGGCCTCGCCTCGCCGCCTTGCCAGCAGAGCGTACCGACCCCGCGCGCGTCCGTGAGCGTCGGCCCCCAGACGTCCTCCCAGAGGAAGCGGTCCCAGAACACCTCGGGCGCGACGACGAGGCCGACGCCGATCACGAGCGCGGTCGCGAGGAGGGCCGCCGCCCACGCCTTGCCCTCGTGACGGCGCAAGGTCGCGAGAAGACCCCTCCGTTCGGGCTCGGGCCCGGCCGAGGCCTCGGGCGGGTGCGAGGGCCGCAGCTCGGGTCCTTCCGCGTCGCCGGAGACGATCGGCGCCTCGTCCGCTTGCGGAACCTGCGGAGTGTCGGGTGGCTCGTCGTGGGGGCGCGAGGCGTCCTCGCGGTCGCCTCGTTCCGTCGCGTCGTCCATCGCGCCGCGGATGGGCGTCGCGGTCATAAGGTTGGCGAGCGCACGCGCGGCGGCGCGCCGGCACGCGGCGTCCGCGGCGGCCCTGCGGTCGGGGACTCGCCGGCACGCCGCAAGGGTTCAAGGGGATGACCCGCCTTCCCCGCCGCCGTGGAGTTCGCCGGCGACGGGCTCGGGTTCAGCAAGGCCAAGGTCATGGCCTTCCCGCGAAGCGTCCTCATCGGGCACGGCGTCCTCGACTCCACCGCGGACCTCCTCGACGACATCAACATCGCCGGCCCCTCGCTCGTCGTGACCGGGCCGACGACGCGCAAGCTCGCCGGCGAGCGCGTCGCCGAGGCGCTCCGGAAGAGCGGCCGACGCACGGAGATCATCGAGGTGCACGGCGCCACGATGCACGACGTCGCCATCGTGGAGATCAAGACGCGGGAAGCCCCGCCGTCGGTCATCCTCGGCGTCGGGGGCGGCAGCGTCATCGACGTCGCGAAGCTCGCGGCCGCGCGGGCGCGCCTGCCGTACGTGAGCGTCCCCACTGCGGCGAGCCACGACGGCATCACGAGCCCGCGGGCGAGCATCAAGGAGGACGAGGGTTCGTCCTCGAAGGCCGCGAAGGCCCCGATGGCGATCATCGCGGACACGGAGGTCATCGTCCGCGCCCCGTACCGCATGCTCGCGGCCGGCTGCGCCGACGCGATCTCGAACTCGACGGCGGTGCTCGACTGGCAACTCGCGCACCGCCTGCGCAACGAGGACTACTCGAGCTTCGCCGCCGTCCTCTCGCAGACGGCCGCCGACATCGTCATGGAGAACGTCGCGAGCGTGAAGCCCGGCCTCGAGGAGAGCGCGTGGCTCGTGACGAAGGCGCTCATCGTGAGCGGCACGTCGATGAGCGTCGCCGGCTCCTCGCGCCCCGCCTCCGGCGCGGAGCACATGCTGAGCCACACGCTCGACAAGCTCGCGCCCGGTCGCGCGCTCCACGGCGAGCAATGCGGTTTCGGGAGCATCCTCACCATGTACCTCCACGGCGGCGACTGGCGCAGGATCCGCGACGCGCTGCGCGCGGTCGGCGCTCCGACGACGGCCGACGAGCTTGGCATCCCGAAGGAGATCCTCGTCCAGGCGCTCGTGCAGGCGCACGCGAACAAGCCGGACCGGTACACCATTCTCGGCGACCGCGGGCTCGCCCGCGACGCCGCCGAACGCCTCCTGCGGGAGACGGGGGTCGCTTGAGTCTTCGGGGACGCGGGCCGACGCGCGGGGACGCGGAGCGGAAGACGGGCCCGCCGATGTTGACCGTCATCGGCGAGCACCTTGCGCGCCGCGGGCTCGAGTTCGAGTACGTCGGCGAGACCGACGCCGGCTGCGCTCCTTGCAAGCTCCGCAAGGTGTGCCACGCGGTCGAGCCGGGCCGCTCCTACAAGGTGACCGCCGTTCGGCCCGTCAAGCACGACGTGTGCCACGTGTACGAGGGGAAGGTGCAGGTCGTCGAGGTCGCCCGGCAACCCCTGAGGCTGAACGTGTCGGCCGCGTCCCTGCGCGGCACGATGGTGACGCGGCGTTTCGAGGAATGCGGCTTCCGCCTCTGCCCGTACCGGAGCGCGTGCGCACCGCGCGGCCTTGCCGAAGGCGGCCGCGCGGCCATCCTCATCGTCGGAGACAAGGTGGATTGCGCGGCCGGGCGGGACCTGCGGCTCGTGACGGCGGAGAAGGCGTGATGGAGCGTTCCGCCAGCCGCCGATCGGTGGCTTCCTGCGCGTCGCGCCGCACGCACCGCGCGATCGCTACGCGCCATCCGTAGCGTTCGTATGGTTCGTAGCCTTCGCACCCTTCGTAGCCTTCGTCGCCTCCGAGGCCTCCCTTCGTCCCGTCCCCGTCCGCCCTCCCCTTCATCCTTCATCCCGCATCCTTCATCCTCGCCCCTTCCGGTGTCGTCCCCCGCCGAAACGCAAAGGACCCCTTCGGCCCTCCCGCGGGCGTGGCCGTCCCGCCCCTCGAATCCGCGCTCCTCGCGCCCGTCGCGCGGCACTTCGCCGAACAGGGGTATTCGCTCCGCGCCGAGGTCCCGGTGAACGGCCGCTTCGCGGACCTTCTCGCGCTCAAGGGCG
>DATDQL010000284.1:0-7863 GCA_035292305.1 Thermoplasmatota archaeon | reverse complement strand
AGGAGGGCGTTCACCGGCACGTCGCGCGCGGGCCTGCGGCCGCCGAGCTCCGCGAGCCGCGACGCCGCGCCGACGCCGGCGCCGCACGCATCCAGGTCCAGGAGCGCGGTCGATGCGGCGCATCGGGCGGCCGGCGCGTCCGCGAAAGCGGGGACGAGCGCGTCGAGGTCGCGCCGCGCCTCCGCGGGCTCGCAGTGCACGAGACGTGGCCACGCGGCACGCAGCGTCGCCTCGCAGGAACGGAGGTCCTCGGTGGCGTGCGACGGCAGCGGCGCGGCTTCGCCGACGCCGTAGCGACCGTCGCCCGTGGCGAGGAAGAACAGGAAGCCGCGGCGTTCGACGAGCTCGCCGTGGGCGGTGCCGAGCGGGCGCGCGAGCTGGATGCGGTACGGCCGCAGGAATGCCGCCTCGACGCGCGTCACAGCACGACCCCCGCGGCGAGAAGCGCGCTGAACAGCGCGAGGTGCATGCCCGCCTGTGCGAGCCGCTCGTTCAGCGCGGCGCCGCTCTCGCGGGTCACCGCGAACGCGAGGACGAGCGCGACCGGGAGGGCGAGGAGGGGGAGCGCCCGCCATGGGGAGCCCAAGGCGAGGACTGCGGCCCCTGCGTAGGCGGCGGCGTTCAGGACCACGAACTCGCGCCGAGCCGTCGGCTCCGGGAGGCGCACGGCGAGCGTGCGCTTCCCGGCGCGCGCGTCCGTGTCGCGGTCGCGGACGTTGTTCACGACGAGGATCGCCGCCGCGAGGAGTCCGACGGCGACGCCGGCGAGCAGCGGGTCGGGGGCGATGGACCCCGTGAGGACCCAGTACGTCCCGCCGACGGCGACCGGCCCGAAGAACAGGAAGACGAAGACCTCGCCGAGCCCGTGGTAGCCGAGCGGGAACGGCCCTCCGGTGTAGGCCACGGCGCAGACCATGCCGGCGACGCCGATCGCGAGGACGGGCCACCCGCCGATCCAGATGAGATAGAGGCCCACAGCGACGGCTGCGGCGAGCGCCGCGACGATGCCGCTGCGGACCTCGCCCGGCGTGAGGAGGCCCGCCTGCGTCACGCGAACGGGGCCGATGCGCTCCGACGTGTCCGCGCCCTTCACGAAATCGAAGTAGTCGTTCGCGAGGTTCGCGGCGACCTGGAGCAGGACCGCGCCGAGGAGCGCGGCCGCGAACGGGAGCGCTGCGAAGGCGCCGGCGTCGAACGCGAACGCGCCGCCGACGACGACCGGCGAGACGGCGGCGGGGAGCGTGCGAGGCCGGGCCGCGAGCATCCACGCGTCGAATCGCCGCATCCGTCCCACTCCTTGGTGTCCTTGGCTCCTTGGCCCGACCCGCTTCAAGGCAGCCACGGATATTTCTCGAACCTCGGCTCGCGCTTCTCGAGGTACGCGTCGCGCCCTTCCTGCCCTTGCTCCGTCATGTAGAAGAGCATCGTCGCGTGCCCGGCGAGCTCCTGCAGCCCCGCCTGCCCGTCGCAGTCGGCGTTGAACGCGGCCTTGAGGCAGCGGATCGCGAGCGGGCTTTTCTCGGCGATCTCCTTCGCCCAGCGCACGCCCTCCTCCTCGAGCTCCTCGAGGGGCACGACCTTGTTCACGAGGCCCATGTCCTCAGCCTCCTCGGCGCCGTACTGGCGGCAGAGGTACCAGATCTCGCGGGCCTTCTTCTGGCCGACGATCCGGGCGAGGTACGCGGAGCCGAATCCGCCGTCGAAGCTGCCGACCTTGGGGCCCGTCTGCCCGAAGACCGCGTTGTCCGCGGCGATGGTGAGGTCGCAGACGACGTGCAGCACGTGGCCGCCGCCGATCGCGTAACCGGGCACGAGCGCGATCACGGGCTTCGGCATCGTCCGGATGATGCGCTGCAGTTCGAGGACGTTGAGACGCGGGAGCCCGTCCGCGCCGACGTACCCTGCGTCGCCGCGCACGCGTTGGTCGCCGCCCGAGCAGAACGACCACTCCCCGTCCGACGCCGGCCCGTTGCCCGTGAGGAGGACGACCGCGATCTCGGGGTCGTGCCATGCGTCGCGGAACGCGTCGATCATCTGGTCCGTCGTCTCGGGCCGGAACGCGTTGCGCGAGTCCGGTCGGTCGAACGCGATGCGCGCGACGCGGTCGGCCTTCGCATACGTGACGTCCGAGTAGGTCTTCGCAGGCTTCCACGCGAGCGCCGTGCGCGGCCCCGCCCGGCGCGCGGTGCGGCCGCGGAGTCCTTCGTCCACGCACGACCGAGGAGGACCCTCGTCTTGAGCCTTCCGCGTGTACGTCAAGAGCCACGGGGTCGCGAGACGGACTCCATGGTGCGAGTCCTCGCCCGTTCCGTCTCAGCCCCGGCCACCACAGACTTCCCCGCGAAGGCCCCGTGGGACGAGCAGGTCCGCTTCCTCCTCTCGTTCGCCGTCCAGGCGCCCTCGACGCGCAACACGCAGCCGTGGAAGTTCGTCCTCCACGACCGGCGCATCCACGTCGAGGCCGACCCCACGCGGAGGCTTCCCGTCGCCGACCCGGAGGGTCGCGAGGCGCTCCTGAGCATCGGGGCCGCGATGCTGAACCTCCGCGTCGCCGCGGCACGGCACCTCGTCGATTGCGACGTGCGGTACGATCCGGAGCCGGGCGACCACACTGCGGTCGTGCGCATCCGCGACCCCGGACATCCGATGCCGGACCTCGCGCGGCTCTACCCCGCGATCCACGCCCGGCGCACGAACCGGTCGGAGTACTCGCCGTGGGCCCTCAGCCCCATCGAGGAGCGCGACATCCGCCACCCGCCGCCCTCGTACGGCCGCAACATCCGCATCGTCGAGGACACGTTCCGCATCGCCGAGGTCGCCGAGCTCGTCAACGAGGCGGACCACCGCCAGATGTCGAATCCCGCATGGCGCGCCGAGCTCGCGAGGTGGATCCGGCCGCACTGGCGTGGCGACGGCCTCCCGGCATCCTCGCTCGGGCTCCCGGGCCTCGTCGAGTGGGCGGGCGCGCCCATCGTGCGGATGATGGATCTCGGGGACCGCGCCGGAACGCGCGACCGCTCCGTTCTCGAAGGGGCGCCGACGATCGCGGTCGTTTCGGCGCCGGACCGCCGTCTGTCGATCCTCCGCGCCGGAGAGGCGATGCAGGGCTTCCTCCTCGCCGCAACACGCGCGGGTCTCGACTGCGCGTTCCACTCGTCGGCCATCCAAGACCCGGAGCTTCGCGAGAAGCTGCGCGTGGAACTCGGGCTGCACGATCCGCCGCAGGTCCTCCTGCGCGTCGGGCACGCGAGCGAGCCGGCGGAGGCGACGCCGCGACGCGCGCTCGACGACGTCGTGCTGTACGAGATCTGAACGATAGGGCAAGCGCAAGGGCAAGCGCAAGGCGAGGGCCGGGGGCAAGGGCCGCGGCCTGGTCACTCCTCGAACGCCTCGAGGAAGCCCGCCGGGTTCTCCCGGTGGGGCGCGTGGCCTGAGCGCGGCACGACGAGGGTCGTCGCGCGCGGCATCGCCGCCGCCATGCGCCCGGCGAGCGCTCGGTACTTCGCGTCCTCCTCGCCCACGACGAGCGTCGTCGGCGCGCGGATGTCGGGAAGCCGCGACGTGAGGGGAGCCTCGGCGCCCTGGCCTGCGGCGAGGAGCGTCCCGCGGAGCCCGTCGGGCGCGCGACGCAGCCGATCCGCCCGCTGCCATGCCCACGCGGCCTCCCCCACCCGTGCCCGCGACGCCGCGAGGAAGGGTCGCGCCATCCACGCGTCGACGAACGCCTCGATCCCGTTGGTGACGACGAGGTCCGCAAGCTCGGCGTCGTCCCGCCGCCGCGCCTCGCGCTCGGCCGCGTCCTCTATCCCGGGCGAGGCGCTCTCGAGCACGAGCCGCTCGACGCGCGCTGGGTGCGCGAGCGCGAGGTGGAGCGCGACGCGTGCGCCGAGAGAGTACCCGCAGACCCACGTGGCCGGCACGCGGGCCGAGTCGAGGAGGGTCGCGAGCTGACGAGCCTGCTCGGCCGGCCTGTACCGCTCGACGTCGTCCGGCGCATCCGAGCGGCCGTGCCCTACGAGGTCCACGGCCATCACGCGGAACCGGCGCCGCAGGAGCGGCGCGACCTCGTCCCAGTCCTCGAGCGAACCCGTGAAGCCGTGAAGGAGCGCGAGCGCGGGCCTTCCATCGACGTGCCCGTCGTCCTCGACGTTGAGGTGCACCCCGCCGCGTCCGGGTGGGGCGTGGACCCCGCCGCAGTCGACGCGCGGCGCGGAGTCAGCCCCCCAACGCCGTCCGCAACGCGGCGCGCGCCGCCTCTCGGCGCTCAGCGCTGCGCGCCGCGTCGCTCGCGACCTCGACGACGCGGACGCCGGACGCTCGCGCTGCGAGCGCTTGGCGCAGGCCGGCGCGGTCGTCGACGCGGACGTGCGGCAGGCCGAACAGGCGCGCCGCGTCCGCGAGGTCGAGGCCGTGCGGGGCGCGCACGACCTCCGTGAACGGCGGGTCGTACGCGGCCGCCGGCAGGAGACGGAAGATGCCGCCGCCGTCGTTGTTCACGACGACGAGCGTCAGGTCCCGGACCTGCCGCGCGGCGAGCAGTCCCCCGAGGTCGTGGAGGAACGCGAGGTCGCCGACGAGCGCGTACGCACCAAGGGCGCCGAGCGGGCCGAGGAGGCCGAGGTCGTCGCTGCTCTCGTAGGCCGCGGCCGCGCCGAGCGCGGACGAGACGACGCCGTCGATGCCGCTCGCGCCTCGATTGCCGAGGGCGCGCAGCGGCGCGTCGCGTGGGCGTGCGAAGCGGTCGAGGTCCCGCACCGGCAGGCTGTTCGAGACGTAGAGCAGCCCGCCCGCCGGCACGGCCGCGGCGACGTCGGCCGCGACGACGCCTTCGAACATCTCGCCCGCGAACGCGGACTCCGCGACCTTCCACGCGGTCGCCTCGGCGGCGCGCCAGGAGTCGAGCCACGCGCCCGGAGGGCGCGGCGCGCCGACGCGCGAGGCGACGGCACGACACCACGCCTCCGCGTCCGCGGCGACGCGGATCGTCGCGAGATGCGAAGGGTCGCTCCATCCCGAGACCTCGTCGACGACCATGTGCGTCGCCTCGCGCGAGCGCTCGAGCCAGCGCTCCAGGGCGGCCGACGTCGGCGGAGCGCCGAAGCGCACGACGACGTCGGGTGCGCCGGCCTCGAACCCGGCCGCGAGGAGGTGGTCGTACGCTCCGAGCGCGGAGGCCGCCGCGCCCGGGGCGAACCGCGCGCCCGAGAGCGGGTCCGCGAGGAGCGGTGCGCCGAGGACGCGCGCGAGCGCGAAGGCTGCCTCCGCGAGCGCGTCCCGCGCGTGCCGCGGGCCGAGCACGACGAGCGGCCGGCGCGCGTCCCCGAGGATGCGCGCCGCGCTCTCCGCTTCCGCGGGCGACGGCGGGCCGGAGCGCGGCGCGGAGGGCGCGACGTAGGGACGGCCGTCGGCGCGTCCGTGCAACGCGTCCCGCGCGAGGTCCGCTGGGAGGTCCCCCGGGACGACCGTCGGCTCGAGCGGCTTGCGGAACGGCAGGTTGAGATGGACAGGGCCTGCTGGCCGACCGCGCGCCTCGGCGACCGCGCGGCAGACCGTGGACCGGAGGCCCCGCAGCGCCACGTCCGAGGGCTCGGGGATCGGGAGGTCCGCGAACCACCGCGCGTGGCGACCGTAGAGGTGCACCTGGTCGACGGTCTGGTTCGCGCCGGTGTCGCGGAGCTCGTGCGGGCGGTCCGCCGTGAGGACGACGAGCGGCACGCGCGAGCGCGACGCCTCCACGAGCGCGGGAAGGTAGTTCGCGGCCGCGGTGCCCGACGTGCAGACGAGCGCCGAGGGCTCGCCCGAGGCGCGCGCGTGGCCGAGCGCGAAGTACGCGGCGGAGCGCTCGTCCACGTGCACGAAGCGCGGGATGCCCGAGGCCGCGAGCGCGAACGCGAGCGGGGCCGAGCGCGAGCCGGGCGAGATGCACGCCGCCCGGACGCCGGAGCGCTCCAGCTCCTCGACGACGACGCGCGCCCAGAGCATGCTGCGGTTCGGGTCGATCATGCTTGGTCCAGCCCGTCCCGGATCGCCCGGAGCTTGAGGTCCGTCTCGTCCCACTCGCGCGCGGGGTCGGACTCCGCGACGAGCCCGGCGCCGGCCCACGCGAGGAGGCTCGAGCCGTCGAGGAGCGCGGAGCGCAGAGCGACCAGGAAGGTGCCGTCGCCGTCGGGGGCGACCCAGCCGACGCCCCCCGCGTACCATCCGCGATCGAACGGCTCGGCGTCCGAGATGAGCGCGAGCGCCGCCGCGGTCGGGGCGCCGCCGACGGCCGGCGTCGGATGCAGGGCCGCGGCGAGCCGCATGGCGCCGACGGGTCGGTCGAGCCGGGCGTCCACGGACGTGACGAGGTGCTGCACGGGACCTGCGGCGACCGGCGACGGCGAGCCGGCGATGCGGATCTCGCGCGCGAGCCCCGTGAGGGCTCGCCGGATCGCGTCGACGACGACCTCGTGCTCGTGGAGCTCCTTTGGGTCGTGGAGGAGCCGGTCCGCGAACGTCGCCTCCTCGGCCGCCGAGACCCCGCGGCCTGCGGAACCGGCGACGGCGGCCGTGCGCGCCTCGTTTCCGCGAGCGGAGACGAGGAGCTCGGGCGTCGCCCCGAGGAACGCGAGCCCCGCTCGGGGCTCGACGAGGAACCGAGCGCAGCCGCGGCGCGCGAGCGCGGCGAGCACGCGCGTCGGGGCGATCGGCCCCGACGCCTCGCCTGCGACCTGTCTTGCGAGCACGACCTTCTCCGCGTCGCCCCGGCGGATCGAAGCGATGGTGTCCCGCGCGGCGGATAGCCAACGCGCGCGTTCCTCGCCGTTGCCGAGGACCTTGACGGTCGCCGGGTGGGGTCGCGCGCGTGGGAGCATGTCCCGCGCGGCGGCGAGGAGCGCGCCCGGGTCCTCCCCGCGCGGCACCGTCGCCGTGAGGATCGCGCCGGTAGGACCGGCGCGGAGGAGGAGACGCGGGACGACGAACCACGCGGGCGGGAACGCTTCCCACGCGCCGCGCGACGGCCCGTCCCGGAACGCGAACCCGCCGAGCGCGCACGGCGCGGGGCCACTCGCCTCGACGCTCGCGAGCAGCGCGTGGACCTCATGCTCTACCTCGGGAAGCGAGGACGCGCGGACCTCCGCGGCGAGGCCGACCCCAGCGAACGCGGTCCCATCCGGGTCCTCGACGAGGAGGCGCGGCGAGGCGTCCGCCCACGTGTCGAGGAACGCGAGGCTGTCCCCCTCGTGCCAGGGGACGGTGCGCGAGACGAGCCGCGGGGACGCCATCGACGGGTTGCGCGAAGGGGTGCCGGTTCCTGAACGTTTCGCACGTAGAGCAGGGGCTAGCGCTAGCGCTGACGCTCGGGCGAGGGAGCGCGAGGGCGAAGGCGAGGGAGCGCGAGGGGGAAGGCCGTGGCGTCCGCCGACCAGGTCCCGGCCCGTCGCCAGCGCTCGCGCCAGCGTTAGCCATGGCCCTGCGCGGCTTCGGCTTCAGCCGAAGACGCGCACCGCGTTGTCCCACAGGATGCGCGCCTTCGCCTCGCTCCCGAGGGGCAGCGCCAGGATGCCGCGCGCGTTGGCCGCGACGCCGGGCACGCCCGGCCCGGGCCAGTCGCTTCCGAAGAGGCACTTGTCCGCGAGGTCCCCGAGCCGGGGGAGCGCCGCGAGCAGCTGCTTCGGAGGGATCCCGGAGAGTTCGAGGTGCACGTTCGCGTGGCGCCGGGCCAGGAACTGCGCCTGCTCGTACCAGAACGGCCGCCCGGCGTGCGCGAGAAGGATCGTGAGGCTGGGAAAATCGACCGCGACGTCGTCGAGGAGGAGCGGGTCCGCGAGGCGGTTCCGCGCGCCCGGGAACACGCTCGTCCCGGTGTGCACGGTGAGCGGG
>DATDQL010000283.1:0-3557 GCA_035292305.1 Thermoplasmatota archaeon | reverse complement strand
GAACCAGCCTTCGATGAGGGCGCGGACCTTCTCCTTCTGCTCAGCGTTCAGCATCGTGTCCCGCTCGAGCGCGCTCACGAAGTGCTCGCGTTCCCACCGCGTGATCTTGCCGTCGGCGAGCATCTCGCGAAGCGTCTGCACCATGCCGTAGGGCAGGAAGTGGAACCGCTCGTCGAGCGCGCTGAGGCGCACCTGCCCCGCGACCTCTTCGAGGCGGCCCTTGAGGACCGCGAACTGCGCCTCGTCGATCTTGCCGTCCACGAGGAGCCCGTTCGCCCGGGCGCGGCGTTCGGCGAGCGCGGCCTCGAACGCGGGCGGGTCGTCGCGCGTGCGCTGGACGACGGCGTCGATCGCGGCGAGCTCGCGCTTCAGCCGGCCGCGGCGGCGCTCGAGCCGCGCGAGGCCGACGGCGCCGCCGATGGCGGTGAGCGCGAGGCCGAGGATGAAGAACGTGCGCTCCTGGTTCTCGCGCGCGAACGCGTTCGACAGGACGTTCGGCGCGGGCTCGCCGACGTGGAACGTGACGGTCTCGCTCGCGGTCTGGCCGGCGGCGTTGCGGACCGAGAAGCGGGCGGTGCGCTCGCCGGGCTCGGCGTAGGCGTGGCGAAGGATGGGGTCGGGTTGCCACTCTGTCGCCGTCCCGTCGCCCCAGTCGGCCCTGTAGGCGGTCGCCGTCCCGCGCAGGCCGCCGCGCGATCCCGAGAGATCGACGACGACGTCCTCGCCCGGGGTGGGATACTCTGTGGTGGCGTCGAGAACCGGGAATGGCGAGGCAAGCGTGCGTCCGAGCACGGTCACGTTGACGCCGGTGCCGTCGATCGTGGAGTCTCCTCCCGTCCTCGAGCCGGAGTGGACGAGGACGAGGACGCCTGACCCGACCGCGAAGTCCGCGTCGAGGGGGAGGACGTCGGGCGTCCCGCCGAGGGTGAACGGCGGGAAGCTCACGGCGTAGCTCCAGGTCTCGTCGAGCGTCGCGGCGTCGTAGGCCCGCACGACCATCCCCACCGCGCTCTCGCCGGACTCGATCCGCGTGCGCGCGAAGAGCGTCCCACGCGCGTCGACGACGAGGCCGCTCGGGGACCAGCTCTCGTTCGCGGCCGCGCCGAGCGTCACCTCCTGCCGCTCGGTCGTGAGCACGTCCATGCGGTACAGGCTCTGCACGGACGTCGCATAGAGGTGCTGCCCCACCAACGCGAGGCCGCTGCCGGCGCGGGCGAGGGACTCGTCGCGCTCGCCGATGTCGACCGCGCAGATGTTCCTGGGGTTCGTGGGGTTCACGCAGAGGATCTGTCGTCCGAGGCGCATGTACGCGACGTTGCCGTCGCCGGTGGGCGTCGTCGCGGTCGGGAACCGGGACGCCGAGCCCTTCGTCAGCGGATCGGTCTGGCTCGTGTCCTGCGCCTCGGAACCCGATGCGCGGTACGAGACGAAGGCACCATCCTCCTGCGAGAGCGTCCAGACGAACCCCTCGGCGACTCCTTCGCGCGTCGTGCCTTCGATGGTCGCGACATGGGCGTAAGGGCCGTTCAGCGAGACCCCGAGCGGGAGGCTCCCGTATCGCCCTGACGGGCCGGTCTGCCCGGGTAGCGGGAGGTCCGTCCACGCCTGCTCCTCGGAGGCCGTCTTGTCCCACCTCCAGTGGACGCCGCCATTCGCGGGGTCGAGCGAGACGACCCACGGCAGGACGCGCACGATGTTGAGGATGCCGCCGCCGCCCGGCAGCCCCGCGATCGTCGGCTGAATCGCGGGCGTGAGGTACGTCACGGGCGCGGGGGCGAAGTCGTAGCAGGCGAAGACGACGCGGCCGGCAGCGACCGCCGTGCCCGCGCACCCGGCATCCACGGCGTCGGCGTGCGCGAGGTCCTGCGGAACGGACCACAGGAGCTCGCCGGTCCGTCGGTCGTAGGCTTCGAGCGAGACTGACGGCTCGCGGTGTGACGTCCCGGGGGCGTACGTCGTCCGCCCCGCGTAGAAGCGCTCGCCGTCCGCCGCGACCGACGTTAGGAGCCCGTCGACGCGCACGCTCGGAAAAACGGCCCCGTCGGCGAGTCCGATCCGCCAGACGGTCGAGTTCCATCCCTCGCCGTTCCGCTCCGTCGTGACGGCGTACGCAGCGTCCCCGTCGACGAGCGGGACCGAGCCCGCGAGCACGACGCCGGGCAGCTCGAGCTGGAGCGCCACGTCCGGCCACTCCGGCCCCGCGTCGGGCGAATTGCCCGTCCTCGCCGCATCCACGCCGACCTGCAGGTACGACGCCGTCGCGGGGAGCGCGCTGAGCGACAGGGCAAGCGCCAAGAACGCGAGCGTGCGCAGAGTGGCAGCCTCCTCCCGCAAGCGTGACCCACGCCTCATGAACCCTCCGGCCTCGCGCGCCTCAGTGCTCGTGCCCGTGGCCGTCCTCGGCCTCGCTCGGCCCGCGCGTGAACACGTACGGCGCGCCGCCGAACCAGCCGTCCGCGACGCTCGCGGAGTGCACGCCCCCGCTCAACGGGTCGCCGAAATCGCCGACGTAGAGGCTCGCTTCCGCGTAGCTCGTCGCGCCCCAGACCGCGCTGAGCTCCCTGCCCTTCGTCACGTCGAAGAGGATCGCGCGCGGGATCTCGAGCACGAACGCGCCGGGGCTGCCGGGCTCGACCTTGAACGGGACGGGCTCGGCGTGGGCCTCGTGGCACCCGAACGAGATGCACTGACCGGCGTACCCGAACGTCTTGCCGTCGGAGTCGTGGATGAGGCCGACCTCGTGCAGGACGCCGCCCTTGACGCCGAGGAAGCCGATGTGGTGGAACCCGTCCTTCGGAAGGGCTTCGACGCCCGCGACCTCGAGCCGCACGAGGAGCGTCTCGTCGCCCCGCTCCTCGAGCGAGAGGCCGACGAGGTCCATCCACGGGAGGTCGCGCGGTCCGCCGTCGCCCCAGAGGAGACCCGGCTGCGCCGTCAGGACGCGGACCGGGCCCATCGCGGATCCGGGTCCGTCTTCCCATCCCGATCCCGTCGACGCCACCGGCGCGAGGGCGACCTCGACCGGCCCCGCCTCCAGCCGGTCCGCGACGTTCGCGGGCTCGACGAGGCCGACGTGGTCGTGCGTGTGCTCCTGACCGTCGCGCACGGACCACGCGCCGTGCCAAAGCGGCACGAACGAGTTCGCGGAGTGCCAACCGGTCTCGGCCCGCAGCTCGGCGATGCCAAGCGGCGATCCGTCCGCGGTCGCGAGGCGCTTCGGGACGGTGATCTGGATCGTGCCGGGCTCGCCGGGCGTGACGACCGAGGGCAAGTCGTAGGTGCATTCCTCCCAGTCGTTGCACGCCTCGGATGCGATGGACAGCATCGCCGCGTGGCGCGGCGTCCCGTCGTCGAGGGCGACGAAATGAGCTGCGCAGCGCTCGCCCGCGTCCTCCGCGGGCGTCCAGCAGACGGCGTATTCCGCGACGCGGTTCTCAGGACCCGAGCGCAGGTGGTCAAAGTCCTCCGACACGCGCGCAACGGTCATCGTGACGATGAGGGCGTCCTCGGTCTCGCCCGTCAGGCCGGCCGAGAGGATGTCGAAGTCGGGGGCATGC
>DATDQL010000282.1:0-2261 GCA_035292305.1 Thermoplasmatota archaeon | reverse complement strand
TCGACCAGCGCCGCATGGAACGCGCCGTCGGGGCCCGCGACGAGCCCGGTGAAGAAGTAGTTCCTCTGCGGGTGGTCGGGCCCCTGGATCGAGGAGGTCGCGACGCTCCTGCCCGCATCCCGGACCACGGCGACGAAGGGCCAATATTGCGTTTCGCTGACCATCGGAGGACTGACGACGGGAAAGTCATGGAACTCCGTCCACGCGAACATGACCGCGCCGGTGCGCGGCGAGACCGCGCCGCGCGGGTAGTCGTGCAGCCAGGCCTGAGTGGTCTCGGGCGTGAGTAGCCGGATGTCCTCGCGTGGGAACGTCTCGCCCCCGTCGCGGCTGATGGCCAGGTAGTAGGCGAACGTAGTGCCGCGCGAGGCGCGGACGGGCGTCTCGATGCGCTCGCCGCCGAGTGTACGGCAGCAGGCCTGCATGGCGTAGTAGAGGACACCCTCGTCGTCGAACTCGAAGATCGGGTCCGTCACGCAGTTCCAGCCGTAGAGGGGATGCGTCGGGTCCTGGCGCTCCTGGTGGGTGCCGCCGACGTACACGGTGGTCCAGGTCGCGCCCGCGTCCTTCGTGACCTGCCCGACGCTCCAGACGCAGGCGGCGTCCGACGCGAGCGGGTCGAGGTCTTTGGACGCGACGAAGACGTTCTTCGGGTCCGTCGGGTTCACGGCCAGCTCGACTTCCGTCTGCGAGGGCGAGTCGTTGGGTCCCGCATCGATCACACAGGGGTCGGGAAACCTGGAGTCGCACGCGACCGCGAAGGCCGCGCCCAGCGTGTCCGTAGGGTCGCTGCCGTCGGGAGACGGCGATGCGCACCCCGCGAGCGCGGGGGCGAACAACGCAATCGCGAGGAATGTGACGCGCATCACGACAGACCCAGGGTCAGCGTGAAGTCGGTCGGCATGTTCTCGCAGTTGTAGACGAGGGCCGTCCACGCCCCTTGGTCGCCTTCATGAAGCTCGAACTCAAAGGTCTCGGGCACGTCGTCGGTGCCCCGCCAGCGGTCACCTTCGGCGTCGTAGAAAGAAACGTCGAGATCGTCGAGGTCGGTAGGGGACGCCGGCGGCCCGTGGGTGGACCACTCCAACGTGCCGTTGATGTAGCGTGTATCCGCCGGCACGTCGAACTCGAACTCTATCTCGTGCCGGACGAACGGCTCAAGGGCCGGGTCCACCTCCGCGTAGCAGCCCGCGACGTCCAGGTGGCCATTGAACTCGTACGCGACCGGCTCGTCGAGGCCCGTCGGCACCCCAGGCTGCGCCAAGGCCCAATCGGTGGCGCCCGGGACGTACCCGATGCCGGCGCGGACGCGTGCGAAGGCGATATCGTATTGGCCGTCGCGGCCCGTCGCCCAGGCTACGATCGCATCCCCGCTCGGCGTGACGCCGAGCCCCATGTAGTTGCCGAGAGTTTCGGCGGCCATTTCCATTTCGTCGAGGACGAGTGGTGCGCCGGCGACGCCGTTGACCACTTTCACTGCGAGATATCTGGAGTGTTGGGCAGCATCGCTGCCTTCAAGGTCGAAGAACGTGACCCAGGCACTGTCGCCCGGCGCGCCGACGACGTCCGGCATCGTGTGGCCTTCGCCCTCCGGCGGGTCAACAATGAGCGGGGGCGCCCACATGGCGCCGCCGTCGTCCGACCACGTGAGTTCGGTCTGGTGCTGGCCGGAGTAAGAGTCCCCGCCTGTCGTGTAGGCGAGGAGAAGGCGCTCGATGCCGGACGCGAGGGTCTGCGTGCGCATGACGGCGAGCCACGACGTCGAACCGATGGTCCGGATGTCCCAGGTTTCGCCACGATCACGGCTCTCCGCGAACCGCAAGATGTCCCCCACGATGTCCGTGTACGTGACGCGCCAAACCCCGTCGAGTCCGATGACAGGAGAGGGCCCAAGCGGCCTGCCCTCACCATCGATCATACGCGGGGAGGACCAGGTCAGTCCGCCGTCCTCGGAGGTGGAGGCGAGCAGTCGGGCGGCGAGCGGTTGCTCCAGCCCGTTCTCGGGGTGGACCATGGCGAATTTTGTCCACACGAGCAGCAGCGTGCCGTCCGGGCCGACTGCGAGCCACTCCTTGTCGTTGAACGTCCACATCGCGCCCGCGACGAACCTACTGCAGCACTGCCCGACCTCGACCCCCTCGCCGGGATCGATGATGCGCACGTCGCCCCACGTTCGGCCGCCGTCCAAGGAGCGCTGCGTGTAGAGCGCTACCCCCTGCCTCAGAATGTATGGGCTCTCGGGCGTCGCGACATCATTCGCC